>CBZS010000164.1 GCA_000613065.1 Richelia intracellularis
GACTTGGAAAGCTAACATTCTCAAACTTCACCGAAATAATTGGCTTCGGTGAAAGAGTACCTCGGTATCCAAAATCATCTTTATGCAAAAATTTTGGATGAGCCCTCCAACTGATGTATAAAGTTTGACTGAAATAGTCAGAATATATAAGCAACTATTCTCGCGGTAATACTAAATATGGTTCAAGCTAAACCTCATTCTCAGTCCTTAACTGAGGAACTAAGAAAGCTATCTCCTTCAGAGTCAGAGCAAATGATCCAGTTCAATCACCCAGAGAGGTATCGCACTTCAGAGTGGTACACAGGCCATGGGGAAATTGCTGCAAAGGGAGATGGTCGTTCTTTTGAAATTTCTGCGACCTACACTCTCAAGGGAGAAGTTAAGTTGGTGGATGGAGTCTTTGACCCTGATAACCCAACATTAGCTGAAGTTTATAACCATCGTGGTCGTTGTGTAGCAATTGTAGATAGCACTGTCGATGAGCTTTTTGGGGATTCAATTAGACGTTACTTTGAGTACCATGACATTCTTCTAAAACTAGTTTCCTGCCGTGCTTGGGAGTCTGACAAGAGCCCTGAGACTGTGCATCAATTGCTGAAGTTTCTTGGTACAGATGGCTGTGATGTATCCCGTAATGAGCCCGTATTAGTTGTGGGTGGTGGAGTTCTCAGTGATGTAGCTGGACTAGCCTGTTCTTTACAACACCGACGCACTCCCTACATTATGGTCGGTACAACTGTGGTTGCAGCTATTGATGCTGGTCCTTCACCCCGTACTTGTACTAATGGTAGCCAGTTCAAAAACAGTATTGGAGCCTATCATCCACCTGTATTAACTTTGGTCGATCGTAGTTTGTTCCGGACCTTAGCTACAGGTCATGTCCGTAATGGAATGGCGGAAATTATTAAAATGGCTGTCACTGATGACCCTGTTTTATTTGAGTTAATGGAGCAATATGGTCCTCAGTTAGTAAAAACTCACTTTGCCACTATTAATGCAGATGAGGAGTTAGAAAAAATCGCTGACGAAGTTATTTATCGAGCATTGTTTTCCTACATGAAGCATGAAGGAACAAATATGTTCGAGACTTATCAAGATCGCCCCCATGCCTATGGTCATACTTGGAGCCCCCGGTTTGAGCCTGCGGCGAAGTTAATGCACGGTCATTCTGTAACTATTGGTATGGCTTTTGGAGCTAGTTTAGCAGTAGAAATGGGTTGGCTAAAAGTAGAAGAACGCGATCGCATTATTAATTTGTGTCGTTCTCTCGGCTTGTCTGTTTATCACCCCATATTGGAAGATATCGACATCATGCTCGAAGGTCAAAAAAATATGCGCCGTAAGCGGGGAGATGGGGGTTTATGGGCTCCATTACCAACGGGAATTGGTTCTTGTGATTATGCCCAGGAAGTATCTTCAGGATTATTACAAGGGGCGGTTAACAAGCATAAGCAGTTATGCGCTGCTTTCCCCGATGGTGGAAGTGGTAAGGAGATGTATTTGAAAGACCTCGGTCTAGAATAGGGACGATAAATATGAGTGAAGTATTAGCAAGTCCACAAGTAGCTAGACCCATAACTCCTTTAGGTATATTGGTGCAACAGTTGGAAGATACTGTCCAGATGGCTAAAGAGGAACAAGTTTCTATTAACTTAATGGCTTCTTTACAGCAAGTCTTTACATTAGCTGCGGGGATAGATCCGTACCTGGAAGAATGCAGTACATCTGAATCTTCAGCTTTGGCAGCTTTAGCCCAAAAAACTGCAACAGAAGATTGGAGCAAGCGGTTTTCCGATGGGGAAACAGTACGTCAGTTAGAGCAGGAAATGCTTTCCGGGCATATTGAAGGACAAACCTTAAAGTTGTTTGTCTACATGACTGGGGCAAAGCGTATTCTAGAAGTGGGTATGTTCACTGGGTATTCAGCTCTAGCCATGGCAGAAGCTTTACCTGAAGATGGGCATATAGTTGCTTGTGAAGTAGACCAATATGTGGCAGATTTTGCACGTAACTGTTTTGATGAGTCTCCCGATGGCAGCAAAATTAAGATAAAAGTAGCTCCAGCTTTAGATACATTGAGAAATCTAGCTGATACTCAAAAATCCTTTGATTTGGTGTTTATTGATGCCGATAAGAAGGAATATGTAGATTACTTCAAGCTACTGTTAGATAAGAACTTGTTGGCTCCCGGTGGTTTTATCTGTGTAGATAATACATTACTTCAAGGACAGCCTTATTTGCCCCCGGAACAACGGACTGCTAATGGAGAAGGAATTGTTCAATTCAACCGCTTTGTAGCGGAAGATCCTCGGGTAGAACAAGTCTTACTCCCGTTGCGAGATGGTTTAACCATTATTCGTCGTAAGTAGCTATAGGGTATGAGCTAATAATTCCCCTTTCATTATTGGCTCTTTTATTTCGATATTTTAGGTTAGTTTTGAGGTTTAATGGAAAATTCGTCGTCGCTTCTGTTGAGAACTTCTGCCCTGCTGAAAAACTTAGGGACTCTACTGTTGCTAACATTAGCATTGCCGTTCAATTTTATTATTGTTGCTGTTACTCTGATCTGGAATTGGACTTCCTCTCCTTTCAAACAGAGAAAAACTATTGATAACCCCCAAAATGTCTTGATAACTGGGGGAAAAATGACTAAAGCTTTGCAGCTTGCTCGTTCATTCCATAGAGCAGGACATAATGTTATCTTGATTGAAACTGATAAGTACTGGTTATCAGGTCATCGTTTTTCTAATGCTGTGAACAAATTTTATACAGTTACAGCACCAGAAAGAGATGCAGATGCTTATTGTCAAGCCATACTCAAGATTGTACGGCAAGAAAATATTAATGCTTTTATCCCAGTATCTAGTCCAGTTGCCAGTTATTATGACTCCCTAGCAGGGGAATTAATTACACCTTATTGTCAGGTGATTCACTTTTCTCCTGAAGTTACTCAACTGTTAGACGACAAATTTACCTTATGTGAAAAAGCCTATTCCTTGGGATTAACGGTACCCAAAGCCTTCCTGATTACTAACCCACAACAAATTCTTGATTTTGACTTTCAAAGCGATCGCAGTAAGTATTTAATTAAAAGTATTCGCTACAATTCCGTATCTCGCTTAGATATGACCAAGTTACCCTTCGCACAGATGGAAGATTATGTCAATAATATACCTATTAGCGTAGAAAACCCTTGGATTATGCAAGAGTTTATTACTGGTCAAGAATATTGTACCCATAGTACCGTCCGCAAGGGAAAAATCAGGCTCCACTGTTGCTCGAAATCATCTCCTTTCCAAGTC
>CBZS010000165.1 GCA_000613065.1 Richelia intracellularis
CGTTGTGAAAAAGCCTTGGAAGAAAAGCATATCTCCCTCAGTGAATCGCAAAGATTACTACAAACATACGAGACAAGTCTAAGTAGGTACACATATCTGTGTAGTTGATCTCTGTGGGCTAATAAAAATAATTCAGACATTGGCGTTGCTGAATCAGAGCATGATTTCACTCAATTTTCAAGGATTTATCAATGGTTTCAAACCCTAATTCATCCCGCACTTATGCAACGCCCAGAGATTGAGTAAGTCAATCACTTATCTGCAATATTTTATCCACAATCAAGTATGTTGCTGCCTGGTGCCAAACACGTATTCCTATCTGCCTCTTGTCTCTTTTTTATTTCGGAAAAGGAAAGTTTTAATATTGATTGTGGACACCCATGAGGTTTGTTTTGTTAATTAATTTACCAGATATTAGATATATATACTCATTCATGGGATAAAATTTTGGGTATGAGAGAGTCTTCTGACTTGCTCTGTTGTGAGAATATTTTCCCTTGATTCTGATGAGGTACATAAGTAGTAAGATAAACAATACATAACATATTAAAAAATTACGAAAAATCTTGATTGAGAATAGTTCCCCAGCAGAACGTAATAATTCGCCAATGACAATAACAGATGATAACAAAAGCCATTTGTTTATTATTGAAGATGAGCAAGGGCGGAAAGAATTTTCTCTGCTCTACCCCCTATATACTATTGGTAGGGATAAAAAGAATGATATTCGTTTGATATCCCAATTTGTATCTCGTCGTCATGCAACGTTAGTAAGATTCACTAGGCAAAATGAGGCTCAGAGTTATTACCATCGAATTATTGATGGTGATGGCAAAGGTAAAGCTAGTGCCAATGGATTGATGATCAATGGACGCAAAATGGTATCTCACGATTTGAAAAATGAAGATGAGATAGTTTTTGGCCCTCAGGTAAGGGCTATTTACTATGTCCTGCAAAAAGATACGGATTCTACAGGCAATATCGATGCTAGTGAATATGATATTACCTTGATTAACCCTGGTATGACAGAGGATTTTGAAGATTAGTACCGCTGTGCGTAAGTCAAAAGTCAAAAGTAAAGAACTCTAATCAGAGCAGCCTTTTTAGCTTTTTCACATGGGTGCTTTATTTTCCCGTCTTCTTGTACTAGCAATTTTGGCTCTTCGATGAATCCGTGGAAATCTCTCTAAGTTGCACAGCTTGCTGTATGTTAGCGTCATCATCTACCGCAGTAGCTTAAAGCTTTTGTGTGTATGCATATTTACATTGTTCAATGCCGTTTCTCAGAATTTTGAAATAAGAATTAACCTTATTCCCTAATTAACCCGTTGTAGTTGTAGGGGATTGACAATTTTTTGCCCTAAGTGATCGAATTTAACTGCCAAAGAGACTTTTTCCCCTCCACCAAAAACGTGCGTTATTTCACCTATGCCAAAAGTTTTATGTAATACTTTGTTGCCTACTTTCCACGCTTGCTGATTTACATCATTATTACTGTGAAATCGCTTAATACGACCAGTCTTTTTTGTATATTTCTTACTCAGACTGAAGTGAGTGGCAATTAACTCTTCCGGTAATTCTTCAAAAAATTGCGATCGCAACGCAGGTTCTCTGTAGCCGTACAAACGACGTTCTCTGGCATGGGAAAGGTATAATCTTTCCTGAGCGCGAGTAATGCCAACATAGCAGAGGCGACGTTCTTCTTCCAGGGCTGCGGGATCATTTATAGATCGGTAATTGGGGAATAATCCCTGTTCTAATCCCACCAAAAATACTACGGGGAATTCCAGTCCTTTAGATGCATGCAATGTCATTAAGGAAACCCCACTATCTCCTTCCTTTAAGTTGTCTAAATCGGAACTGAGAGCGGTGCTAGCAAGGAAATTTTGTAGGTTTACCTCTTCATTATTCTCTTCTTCAAACTGGAGAACTGCGTTAAATAATTCCTGGACGTTTTGCAGACGGTTTTCCGCTTCATCCGTACCCTGGCTTTTTAAATCGTCAACATATCCAGAACCTTCCAACACTTGTTGGACTACTTGACTCACGGGTAGGGTAGTTATTTCCTTACGCCAAGTAGCAATCATTTGGGAGAAATTCTTAATTGATTTTGCGGCTCTCCCAGCTAAGGTATTAACTGATGTCTCATCACTCAGTATTTCCCACAAGGGCATTCCCAACTCCTGGGAAGCATTAACTAAATTATCAAGGGTCGTTTTGCCGATTCCTCGTCGGGGAGTATTAATGATGCGTAGTAAACTCAAAGTATCAGAAGGATTAGCGATCGCTCTTAGATAAGCCAATACATCTTTAATCTCTTTGCGATCGTAAAACTTTAACCCACCAACCACAGTATAGGGAATACCCCATCGAACTAAAATATCCTCAAAGGGGCGGGATTGAGCATTTGTGCGATACAAAATGGCAAAACTACCCCAATCTAATTCTGGGTTTTGGCTTTCCAGATTACGAATTTGATTGATAAGAAACTGGGCTTCTGCCACTTCATCATCAGCTGTGTGGCAATAAATTAACTCCCCTGCTCCCCTAGTTGCTTTAAGTATCTTATCAATGCGTTGGGTATTATTTTCAATTAACTCATTTGCAGCTTGCAGAATATTTTCACAGGAACGATAATTTTCTTCCAACTTCACCATGGTATTAGTATCATCATCAGCCAAACCATCCCCAAAATCTTGCTGAAACTCTAGCAAAATTGTGAAATCAGCCATCCTAAAGGAATAAATAGATTGATCCGCATCTCCCACCACAAATGCTGAACGTTGATTCCAATCCCAATTACTCTTTTTCCTTTCCCCATTAGTTACTAATTGGTGAATTAACTCATATTGGGTGCGATTGGTATCCTGGTACTCATCTACTAAGATATGACGGAATTTTTGATGCCAATAGCCTAATACCTGCTCATTTTGTTGGAATAAACGCGTCGGTAATAATATTAAATCATCAAAATCTAGGGCATTATTTTCTGCTAATTTATCTTGATAATCGCCGTAAACTTGGGCAATAACCCTACCCTTATAATCCTTGCGTTCTAATTCTAATTCCTTAGGAGAAAAGCCTTGGTTTTTGGCATTACTAATGGCGTAGCGTACAAAGCGGGGATCGAACTTCTTATCATCCAGGTTTAATTTTTTAGTTACAATCTCCTTAACTAAAGTTTGGGCATCTGACTCATCAAAAATGAAAAATTGCGATCCCACTTTCGTCCTTTTTCATCTTGATACTTGTCCACATCAAAGCGTAAAACTCTAGCAAATAAGCTGTGGAAAGTACCCACCCACATTTCCTTAATATAATTACGCCACACCCTTGACTTGAGTTGTGTTTGCTCATGCTCTGGCAACAAATCAAATTTTTCCCCATACTCAGCCATAGCCAGTTGCTCAGCAAATAACTTCTGCACCCTCTCTTTCATTTCCCGTGCAGCCTTATTAGTAAAAGTTACCGCCAAGATATTCTCTGGATCAACTCGATATTGCAAAATTAAATGAGCAATACGATAGGTTAAAGCCCTTGTTTTACCAGAACCCGCACCAGCAACAACTAGCAAAGGACCACAAAAATGTTCCACAGCACGACGTTGGGTAGGGTTAAGATGGCTGAGAAATTGGTTCGTTGTTGACATGGGTATCAAGGTATAACAAAGATACAGGCAGTTTGCGATAGCTAATTAATCAAGATATCGTCCTACTGCTCAGAGTATCGTATTATAGCCAATCCTGTTAAATATTAAATGATTCAAAACTACATGATGGTAGGCAGACGAGAATCTGTAAAATTTCAACAAGCAGATTCGTTTTTGGATTTAGCAAGCGATGGTATCGCCAAATACTCCTCCTGAGGAAGACTCTCTAGTACTTTACCGTGAAAAGCCTAGGAGTGCTTGGCTCTGCAGAACTATTGCAGCATTGGGATTCACTGTGCTTAGAATTAGTATATTTGGTTCTTTTGGGGTTAATCATTAGATTTGCAAAGAACTACCAACATTTATAAAAATAGAGTTAAGTAAAATCCTCAAACATCAGGTAAATGTAGGAAAGGTAAAAAGCTGGAGGTTGACAGGTCTTCAAATTGGTTCTTACTCCATTCCTGGGATTGCAACTTATCCTAATTATATTGAGATTGAGGCTATAAATGTTAACTTCTATCTCTTACCTGCTTTAATCGGATTTATCACAAGTGAGAAAAAACACTTGGATCAGCCAGATTTAGGATAAATTAATTGGGTGCGACTTTTTTGGTAATACTGAGTATGATATAGGAATAATAAATGACAAGTCAACCAGAGTCGTATTGACAGCCAAAAATGTATTTGATGTAATTGGCTTGTAAAAAGTGAAAAAACAGGAACAGTTTCAGGCTCTATGCAAGAATCTACATCAAATGAAGGTATGTTTTCGTGCTTGTCACCAAAACTAGTTGAAGAGATAGTTAGTTGGTTCGACTCAGACAGCATTTGTGGGTTAGAACACTCCCAGATAGAGAGTAAGTTACTTGAGAATGGATACGAACTATTGAGACCGTTGTTACAAACAAAGATATTTTGATTAACGCAGTCAAGATGAAATAGAGGGAGAGTGTGCAGGTACAGATTCACTAAACAGAACACACAAGAAAAAATTGTCCCGGAAATTGACCACATTATTTGGCACAGTAATTGCCAATACAATCGGTTATGGAGGAAGAAACATAAATACGCTATTTCCTTTGGATGGGGAGTTTAATCTACCAGCACAGCAATATTCTCATGGAGTAAGACAGCGAGTACCTAGCAATAGAAGTAGCCCGTTTGGGATTTAGAGAAACAATAGCAATCATAGAAAAAACAACAGCAGCCAAAATAGGTAAACGACAAGCAGAAGAACTGGCTTACCATAGTGCTTCAAATTTTAATGATTTCTACCACCAGCAACAAGCTCAGTCAAAACAGTTGCAAGACACAGGAGAAATAGTCGTAATTAGCGCGGACGGGAAGAGTATTGTAGTGCGAATATCGGACTTACCTGGCAATACTCAAAAACGACCCTTAGGTTCAAGCAAAAAGTTAAACAAACGCTTAACAAAGGGTGAAAAGCACAACGCAAAGCGAATGGCGACAGTAGCTAGTCTTTATACAATTAATTCCTTTGTACTTACACCCCAACAAATCGTTAACCCATCCGATGAAGATAGGAAAATTAACCGACTTCGACTAATTGGTAAGGGTGTTTGGGCTTCCTTAGCCAAAGAGCCCGAAAAGGCTATTTCAGGAGCCTTTGATGAGGCAATATTCCGTGACAGAAACGAACATAAACCTTTCTGTGCCTTAGTTTATGGCAATGAGAAACAATTATCTTTGCTAAAGAAATTTGCAAAAAAACACAATCTCAACTTTACACTGTTCCTAGATATTATCCATGTGATTGAGTATTTGTGGAAAGCTGCATTTGTCTTTTATTCTCAGACTTCAACACAAGCAGAAGCTTTGGTGAGCAAACGTTTACAGCTTATCCTTGAAGGAAAATCAAGTTCAGTTCCCCCAGTTATGCGCCGGAGTGCGACTTTATCCAAACTCACGCCCCAAGAACGTAAACCCGTGGATACCTGTGCTAGATATTTAGTTAACAATACCAAATACCTCAAATATGACGATTACTTAAAAGCTGGATTCCCCATCCCCACGGGGGTGATTGAGGGTGCTTGTCGCCACTTGATTAAAGACAGAATGGATATCACTGGGGCTAGATCGACCATCAGGGGTGCTGAGGCTGTTTTACCCTTGGGTTCTTTATACATCAGTGGCGATTGGGATGAGTATTGGCAGTTTCATCTACAACAAGAACATAAACCCAATCACCTGGCTTTGTACTCTAGTGGTATTTTTTTGAGCAAGCCAGTTCTCAAAGCTCGTTGTTCTACTACCCCTATACCTCTTCCAATACCTATCTAAGTTCCACTCCCCGTCTTACTAAAATAGTCGCACCCTATGGATTCTAACCAATGTCGAAAGCATCCCTCAAATACTTTTGGGTTAATGGGTTCAAACACCCGTCGAAAGCTATCTGCACTTGGGATGCCCTCTGGTAAAGCTAAAAACTGCTCCAACCAGTCGTATTTACTCAATCCATAATTTTCCATGTCCTCCCATCCCTTACCTCCTGCAATCACTGATAGTATTCCAATCATGAAAATATCTGTTAGGCGTTGCATAAGTGCGGGATAATTAGCGTTTGAAAGCATTGAGAAATCGTTGAAAATTTAGTGAAATCATCCCCTGATTCAGCAACGCCATCTGTTAATAAATAGACACGGGTTCTTTCTACAGGTGGGTCTTCTATCTCACTAAAAACTAATGACATTTTTTCTCTCAATGCAGTGGCATTGGCTATACTCAAATTTTTTGAGCTTTTAATCTTTGGTTTTGAAGATTTGAAACCCGTAGGCGCAAGCCTTCTTGTCAGAGATACCATTAGACTAACCTGTTCAGTTAAGATAAACCCTTTGCGTTCTTAGCATACTACTTAACTTCTTTAATACTTAAATCTCCATTTTTGTGCCCCACGAGTGTTCCAGGAACTGGGGAAGATTGAGTGGCGTAGGGGAGTGCCAGGTGGGGTATGAGTGTTTATTGGGCTGACTCAAGGTCTTGATGCCCCTACCAGGCACCACCGAATCTAGGGAAGCTTTCCCCAATTGCGTCAACTTTTTTTGGGAATGCCCCACTGCTCCCCTGTCCTTCTGCTCCCTCCGCTCTCCTTGCTCCCTGCTCCCATGCCTTCTATCCAGTCCCATTTAAGGTTAAACTTTTATATTACAATTGATCGCGACTAGAGAGCAGAATCTTGGGCATAGAACTACGCAGTTTTGTATTTCTCGACAGTCTACAACCTCAACATGCAGCATATATGGGAACAGTAGCCCAAGGTTTCTTACCATTACCAGGAGATACATCCCTATGGATTGAAATTTCTCCTGGGGTGGAAATTAATAGGATTACAGATATCGCACTCAAAGCTGCTTCTGTGCGTCCTGGGGTACAGGTAGTAGAACGATTATATGGTCTGTTGGAAATTCATTCTGCCTCCCAAGGAGAAACTGTATCCGCAGGTCAAGCCATTTTGGCACACATTGGGGTAGAAAAAAACGAATGTCTGAAACCCCGGGTAATTTCTAGTCAAGTTATTCGTAATATTGATGCTTATCAAACCCAATTAATTAATCGCACACGACAGGGGCAAATGCTACTAGCAGGACAAACCCTGTATGTGTTAGAAGTTGAACCTGCTGCCTATGCTGCATTAGCTGCAAATGAAGCGGAAAAAGCCGCAGCTATCAACATTTTACAAGTACAAGCAGTAGGGAGTTTTGGCAGACTTTACTTGGGTGGGAAAGAACAGGATATTCTTGCTGGTGCGGATGGTGCATTAACTGCGATCACGAATACTAGTGGTCGAACTAAAGTCCAAAGTGGTCGTCAGGAGTAAAGGAACGGATTA
>CBZS010000166.1 GCA_000613065.1 Richelia intracellularis
ACCTGCTCCAGTGGCACCTGCTCCGGAAGCCGCACCTGCTCCAGTGGCACCTGCTCCGGAAGCCGCACCTGCTCCAGTGGCACCTGCTCCGGAAGCCGCACCTGCTCCAGTGGCACCTGCTCCGGAAGCCGCACCTGCTCCAGTGGCAGAAGAACCCGCACCTATTCCAGTAACATTGGCGAAAACCCAGTTACAACAGGTTACGGCATCGCTAGCCCATGTCCAAAGTGAACTGCAAATAGAGTTGCCACAGAATTTGTCCGTGATTCATATTGGCAAACAAAATGATAGAATTCCGCCAGATATAGATGTTTCGGGATTTCCCAATTCAGAAATTGTCTCTCGGATTCATGCAGATATTCGAGTAGAGGGAGGTTCTCACTACATTGAAGATGTGGGTAGCTCTAACGGTACATATATAAACAATTTGCCACTATTACCTGGCAATAGGCATAAACTGCGACCAGGCGATCGCATTAGCCTAGGAAAAGGAGATTTAGTGACATTCTTGTTTCAGTTGTCTTAAATTCGCATAAGCGTGCAAATTTGAAAGTAAAATAACGCGTGATTACACTAATTCTCCTGAATCCCCTGCAATCCTTACCTCCTCAAAGTTGGAATTTTGAGGATGAATCAATTATCCGTATTGGACGTTCGACGGATAATGATGTTGTTTTATACAGTGCTGTAGTTTCCCGTCGTCACGTTGAACTACGAAAAGTAAATCATGGTTGGGAAATTGTTTGTTTGGGTGCAAATGGAACTTTCTTAGACGGTGAACCAGTTCAACAACTGCCTGTTAAAGATGGTATAGTTCTACGACTGGCTCGCTCTGGTCCTCAAATCCAAATTCGTTTAGGAAAATTGACTTTGGAGGAAATACGTCAATCTATCTCCAAGTACTATTCGCAGGTTGCCAGTAGCGAGCTATGAGATTTAAAATATTGTGCCCAAATCTTTGATTCAGGAGATTGTTAAGTTCGTCAATTCAAAATCCAAATTCCTTATTGACCAAAAATAGTAGAATACAAGCCCCTCATTTTTGTCGCAGTCAAAAGACTTTCACTAGAACAACCCTAGACTTGTTTACGATTGATATGTCCACCAATTATTTTGGGGATTTGTAGTCGTATGTGGAAGTCTATATCTTGATTCTCATTGCAAGACTACCTCAACATTAATCCTTGAATATGGTATTCCATTCACAATTGCTATATTTGGATTAATTGTGTAGGGGAAATATTCTATGAGGGATCCAGGGAAGAATTTTGAATTTTTACGGAATACTCAAGCGCCGTCAGCTATTGAACCTATGGGATTTTCCTGGTTAATGGCTGCGGCGCTTCTTACTGTGCTATTGTGGCAAATCCCAGCAGGAGATTATATTCTTTATCCTTTTACTATTCTGGCAACATGGTTTCATGAAATGGGACATGGTTTAGCTGCCATTATTTTGGGGGGAAATTTTCAGCAACTACAAATTGATGGAGATGGTTCTGGAGTCGCCTTTCAAAGTGGCAGACTGTACCTAGGTCCTATTGGTAGAGCTTTAGTTGCACCTGCTATCGATGGTACCATGGGTCCACCGATAGCAGGTGCAGGTCTCATTTTAGCTTCCCGCAAATTTCACACTGCTTCTGTGTGTTTAAAAATTCTAGGTGGTTTATTCTTATTTTCGGTTCTAGTTTCGGTGCGATCGTCATTTGGTATTGTTGCTATCAGTTTATTGGGTTTAACTATCCTGGGTATCTCTCTAAAATCTGCTCCATGGTTCCAAGGTTTTAGCGTGCAATTTTTGGGGGTACAAGCCTGTATCAGTACTTACCATCAACTAGACTACTTATTTAGTAGTAACCCTGGCTCTCTGGGCTTATCTGACACCACCCAAATCCAAAAGCAACTGTTTTTACCTGACTGGTTTTGGGGTGGATTAATGGCGTTCGCATCTTTGGTTATCTTAGTCTGAAGTTCCCCTTTCGTCAAAGGGGAACTTCAGCTTAGTACATAGCCTCCGTGTTGCCTATGACACTAATTAATACTCAGAAGCTAGAAGTAGTTACAAGTATATTAAGGTATCTATAATTATTGGCACGACGTTCACCAGGAACTGTATATCTACCACTCCCAGTACCCAATGGCTCAACATCACTAAAGTTAATCTAGTAAAACTATAAGAATACAAAATGGTGAAATCCCATTTTTTTGTGTAATGTACGGTACTTTTTCAAATGTGATATTCTACACCCCAAGTAGTTGTTTTTATCCAGTCCCTTGATTTATAAAGGTTGTGAAGTGGAAAGTAATCTTGTAATCAAGTCGGATAACTGCAAAAAAACATCATACTAGTGTTTGTTTTTGTAAATATATGACTATTCAAATTCATACTTTTGAACTGCAAATTTTAAAATTTAATCTTCAACATATTACAACTGCTGTAGTAACCAGTCTTTTAGCGAGTACATCCATGGTACTTAGCCCAGTAGCCCATGGATTAGAGGTCAAAATCAGTCCTAACAGTCCCCAATTAGGAGATACCATGTCAGTAATCATTGACATGGAGGATCATAACAATAATACTCTTCCCGTAGTTAGAAAAGATGGCAAAAATTACCCAGTATTTACCCTTGCACCCAAAAAATATCGAGCCTTAATCCCTACAACCCCTCTAGATCAACCAGGAAAAAAATTAATTCAAGTTATAAGTGATAGAAAAGAACAACAAGTATCAATATCTATAAAAAGTCGTAAATTTCCCACCCAGCGCATTACCCTTCGTGGGAATAAGGCTGGATTAAGGGCAACAGCCCAGGAACTAAATCGGGTTCGAGAATTCAAAGCCTTGCAAACTGCCAAAAAATTTTGGCATGGTCCTTTTTTAAGACCAAATAGAGGACGGGTAAGTACAATTTATGGTGTTCGTCGCTACTATAATGGTAAATTTGCAAAGGGCTATTTTCACCGTGGTGTTGATTATGCTGGAGCATCTGGTTCAGCAATAATTGCACCGGCTGCTGGTCGAGTGGCTTTGGTGGGAACTGTATCTCAAGGATTCCGGGTTCACGGAAACACAGTTGGCATAGATCATGGTCAAGGAGTAGTCAGTATTTTTCTACACCTGAACCGCATTAATGTCAAAGAAGGTGATATGGTCAAACCCGGCGAATTAATTGGCACAGTAGGGTCTACAGGAGCTTCTACTGGTCCCCATTTACACTGGGGTCTGTATGTCAATGGTAAAGCTGTCAGTCCTGTTCCCTGGCGTTATAGCAGCATTGATTAAATAATGGGCTTTTGTTTATTATTTGCTGTGATTTGGGCACAATAAATTCGATTGGTATCCTTCTTACCTCACTTGGGTGGCAAACAGATGAATGTTATGAGTATAGAAAAAATTGTTGAACAAGCTCTCCAGGACGGCTATCTTACCCCATCAATGGAGGCAGAAGTTGGACGCATTTGCGACCATGCTTCAGAACTATCTATAGAAGAATATATGTCTTTAGATAGGCTTATGGGAGCATTATTAACTGGTGAGGTGGTAGCAGTACCCCGTAAACAGTTCATTAATGTCATGGAAGAGTTGGTACTAACCGAAGCAATCGCTAGAGTCGCAGAGATAGAGGCAACTAGTGAAACTTCCGTGGATGTGGGAGATATCGCTGCCTATGCTCTCAACCGACTACCTCCCTTGTATGCCACCACTGAAGAAGGTGCAACCTATCAACGTCAAAAAGCTAAAGATGAACTTAGCGATCTAATTAGTAAGCACGTTGGAGAAGCTATTTCCCGTCACTTAGATAGGCCAGAGTTCTTCCCAGAACGTCAAGCTCTAGGCAAAAATACAGGTAATGAAGTATTGCTACAAGTTAGTTCTCTACTTCAAGCTTATGCACCTAACTTTGAGCAAAAATCACAATAATAATTGGTCATAAATGAAAATGACCAATTACTTAGATAATAAAACTTCAGGTAGTGTGATACTATTCCCTTCCTCACATTCATGCTCACCTTAACCAATTTTAAGATCTCATTGGCAGAGCTACATTCTCACTACTGTCTTACTTGTACTTGTGTTCCCAAACTGACTTGGTTATATAGCGAAACTACATCAGTGTTACGCATTCTTAAGCATCCGTGGGAGACTGGACTTCCGACCACATCATCATTGGGGGTTCCATGAAATCCTATGTGACTATGCCCATCTGTCCAAAAACCAATCCACCTGACTCCCAAAGGACTTTTAGGTCCAGAAGGAAAAACTTGACCCGTAATCGGATGTTTCCACGCAGGATTATGCTGCATATGCATAATTTTGAATGATCCTGTGGGTGTTTCCCAACCTTTTTTACCAACACCAATGGGATAACTAGCAATAACGGTATTTTGCCGGTATACATAAGCTCGGCGATCACTCAAATCCACAAGAACCCGAGAACTATTGGTTTCAAGCTTCTTGGATTCATCTTCTTTCTCTACTACTTGAGGATTCAAACTATTCAAAATTTGCTGTTGTAGAGTTATTTGAGGGGATGAGGTTTTTCCTATATTTCCTGTTGGTGCTTGAGAATGGGCATCAGCTTTCATCGAATTATTCATTCGCCAATGCACACCTAAAGCTAAAGCAGATGTGGCAAAACAAACCCACATAAAGGTTTTTGCTATAACTTCACTTCTTACCATCGGTATTTTCTATTATTTATCCCCAAAACATTCAATTGTTAAATATCAAGTTATTAACTTTGCTTATTCCCTAATCAGCTTATTCTACATTACTCCCTGTGAAAACGTTTATAGAGTAACTCTTTTATATACTAGTGGGCTCACCTCACCGAAAATTTACACAATTTTTGTCATCTCCTCATCAACTGAGTTGTATTCACAATACCCACTAAGGCAAACTATAAATAGAGATATATTAAAACACTGTTCACAAGTTAAAAAAGCTAGATAATTTTTTTTTATTTTCTGGAATTTTAACAGCCAACAGAACAATCATTAATGATGTGTGGGTGGGGGAAAAGTTATGTTGGAAAAAATAGTACTAACGATTACAATTACGTTTTCACTTAATCTATTGTTACAGATGCAACAGCCAAATACCAATATTCAGGATGGGAATTATTATCCAGGAACCCAAAACCCTCCTAGTTTATTGGTATGGGGAAAAACGAAGTAAAAATACAGCTTTTCTTAACCTTTTGCGTCTATATTCAAGTTATTAATGCTGAAGATATATAGAAAAGTGAATGTTATAGCATTGTATTACCTGAAATTTTCCCATGTTTAAGTATTTACTATTCTTAAATATTGTCTAATTTTCGGTTTTACAAAGTAATCAATTTCGAGCTTATTAGCTAAATTCCATATTTGTCAGCCCTAAGAGTAATTCTTCTTTTGTAGTTAATTTCTCTGGTTTTTTTGTTTTGACCAGAGAAATTACATTACATTCATAGTTGCTTGATGCAAAATTACACTATGATTATTGGAAAGAAGTCAAGGGTAAGTGTACAGTTATAAATGCTGCATAGATAATAGTAATATTACTATCGTTAATATACCCATGGACTCCTAATATTGAAACAATTAAATTCTAGTAAAAAGGGGATCATCTTAAAAAGAAATCTTTTCCATGGGGATCAAACTATAGTTAAATGTTACAGTCAAAAATCCGTCACTTGTATCAGGAACTTCTCAGCAATGAATAGGTCTAATAAAAAGGGATCTTTTAAAGTCAGTACGATCTATGAGTCAATCGATTACTGTATCCTGGTCAACATTTGATGCCAGACTTCCGGAAGCATTGGTGCAAGTTGACAAGCTTTCCAACCACGACCTTATCTCGCGCTGTCAAGTAGGACTGCGACCGGAGCGTGCTGTATTTGCAGAACTTTTGCGCCGTTACCAATCTCAAGTTGACCGGGTACTATACCACTTAGCTCCGGATTGGTCAGATAGGGCAGACCTAGCCCAGGAAGTATGGATTCGTGTGTATCGCAATATTAGCCGATTGCAAGAACCTGCTAAATTTAGGGGTTGGTTAAGCCGAATCGCTACCAATCTTTTCTACGATGAGTTACGCAAGCGTAAACGAGTAGCTAGTCCCTTATCTTTAGATGCTCCTCGAGGAGTGGATGATGGGGAAATGCATTGGGAAATTGCTGGGGATACTCCAGGCCCAGAAGAAGCTTTAAGCACTACAGAGTTCTATGAACAACTCAGAGAGGCGATCGCCGATCTACCAGAAGTATTCCGGACTACAATAGTTCTTAGAGAGATAGAAGGCTTGGCATATGAAGAAATTGCTGAGATTACCGGCGTTTCTCTCGGAACGGTCAAATCTAGAATTGCCAGAGCTAGGTCAAGACTACAAAGCCAGTTACAAACCTATTTGGATGCGTAGTTTTTTAATTTAATCTCTAATTATGTGTTAATTATTTAACATTATTTAAAGGTAAGTTAAACAAATCTAGAGTGCTTCTGCCATTACATCAAAGATTTGATCCAATTTCCGGCTTTTCCACAGTGTTGCCAGTGCAAGAATTGGTAATAATGTTAATATGACTATTTATTCTCAATTTCATAGCCTTTCTTACTGTCAAAATCAGAAACAAGTGAACGACAGCAATACTCACCATACCAATGAACTAACGGGTGTTATGGATAGGTCAAAGCGCGATCGCTTCGAGTTATTGAGTGCTTATTTAGACGGGGAAGTTACCGCCGTTGAACGCAAGCAAGTCGAGCAATGGCTGGCAGAGGATGAAACAGTACAGGGCTTATACGCCCGTTTACTGAAAATAAGACGAGGTATCCATAACCTACCCGTACCACCACAAAAAAATGCAGAAGAAACGGCGACAAGGGTATTTTCCCGCTTGCGCCGGACAAGGCTAAAAATAATCAGTGGTGCAACAGCCATCGCTGCTTGTGCGATCACTGCCGTAACTGGAGTTGTTGGTGAAGAATCATCTATACCTCAGATGGCTCAACAACAATCTTCAGAACAGCCCCAAATAAAAAAAACACAAACAGCCTCTTCTTCCTTGAAAGTAGCTATTAATGACCCCCTTTTCCCCATTCCTAAGGCAATCAGAAAATCGGGATTAGGGTTGAAGGGAGAACAAACTAGCGGCTACTTGCATGGTGATGTGATTAATTAATTTAAACAATAGGGCACCACTGAGGTACGGCTTTAGAAAGGAAATTCTACATCCAGAAAATCTATATCCCGTCGTGGTGTACTACTAACCTGAAGTTACCCTTTTACGAAAAAGGAAATTTATCTATAGTGAGACTTACAGAAATTTAAAGTCCAAGCTTACTGGGTAAAAATCATGCTAATTCCGAGTAAATCTATTCCTCTTTGTTGTATAGCTGTAGGCTGAGTAATCTTCTCAAAAACGAAGGATTTACTAGCAATTGTTGTAGAAATTGTATTTTTAACAATTGTAGCTAAATCATCCAATAAAGTTTGGAAGCTATGAACGAGCAAATTATCTGAGTTACGCTTTTTCTTCGCTTTATTTTTAGCTTTTTCGCTCTTTTTGGCAGGAGATACAACAAACTCTTTTCTCGCTGCTGCTGCTTCCCAATCATCTTCATCAAAAAGTATTGGAGCTAAAAGTTCTCGCATATGCCATTCTACATAATCATAAGAGAACATACATAGAAATATATGGGGTTTTACACGTTCGGCTGTATAGTGGTAAATTGGACGAACTTTTAAATCAACAGTTTTATAACTACGGAAAGCTTGTTCTACTTGTGAGAGATTTTTATCGGCTTTTACCGTATCCGTAGCAGATAAAGTTTCTTCATCCAAAGATGTACTATTTATAATATATAAACCATCCAATACTGCTTCTGCATCAATTTTTGACTGATTTCTCTGATATGAAAAACTGTTCTCTTCTATCTCAATGTTGAAATGTTTTTCAACATTAAATTTATTGATAACTTTACCGACTCTAACACCAATATTATCCTCGCCTTTTAGTGGACGAGCTTTTCTCTAAGTTGCTGCAACAATTTTATTTAATTCCTTTTCTGTTGCTTGTAATAATTATTCTCTATTTTTCTTTCTATCTGCTGCCAATAAAGGATTTAGACAAGCTATTAATCTTTCCCCTGGATAATCTTCGCTTTTAATTGATGCTAAATTTCGTTCATCAAACAGAGATAATTGAATAGCTGATTGTTCTACTAATTTCTTGATTTGAGGCGCTCGCTCTTAAAGCGCTAATCCAGTCTAAACATTCTTTATCTTTTAAGTCTTCTCGAATCCTTGCTTGAGTAATCATTCCACGGTCTCCGACCCAGACTACTCTCTTAATACCAAATCTCGAGGTAACCTTATCTATTTGATTAGTAAATGTCTTTGGGTCGGATGTATTTCCCTCAAATATTTCTACTGCGATTGGACAACCTTTATCATTACATAATAGCCCAAATACTATTTGTAATTTACCACGTTTTTTCTCACGGTTATAACCATATTTTGTTAACGGACAACCAGGGTAAGTGCATCTCAAATTCTATTGACAAGCGGGTTGAGAGGTATCATCATGTTGGGATAAACAAGCAGTAAGAACAGTCAGCATATAATTATTATCCATAGCGGCTGGATTAGATTTTTGGCGATTACTACGTTTCAAAGATTGCTCTAGGTTTAAAGCATTAAGAGCTATTCGCCGCAGAAGTGCTAAGTTTTGTGGAGCATGACCAGTACGGACACCACAAGCATCTTCAGAAAAAGTGACATCTAAAGTCCAATGCAACCCATTTTCCACACCCCAATGAAGACGAATCACTTTTCCTAAGTTACGAGCATCACAATTTAAACTAGTTAGATAAAACTGAACTTCACGGGTTGTTTGATTCGAACCTATCCCACTAATGTAACTTTGTTAATCCAAATATGGATTGTTGCAAGAGACAAAAAAGCATCAAAACAAGCTGAAATTTTCTGCCATCTGACAACAAACAAGACGACGATATTTTTTTTTTAACCATGGGAAAGAACGTTCTTGTTGTCAGATGGGACGGAAATTTTAATGGGTCTGCCCTTGTTCTTCTTTGTCTTCCAAACCCGCTTGGGCCATTGCGGCCGAATACCAGGTCTACGTAAAGCAGCGCGCTTATCCTTAGAGCAGCAAGCACTTTCAGGGGTTTACGGGGTCTACTGCGTTTGTTGGTCTTAAACTTTACACTGTCTAGAAGTGGTATCACCTGATCTGTTTCACTACCATTGGCAGGTGTGGTGCGATTGGATAAAGGCATTCCTGAGGCTTCAGTAAGAGTGTGTCTAAAAATACCCTTTGCTTTTCCACCCTAAGCAACACCATCACCACCGCCCTTCCCAGGGGGAAAAAGACCCGTCCACCGCGCCATAACTCCAGTTTATTAACCCTTTCTCTTGTCCAATCCCCAATATTCGTGCATGTAAAGCCTCTAACCTCCCGTCCAACTGCCAACGTTTGAGCCATCGATGTGCAGAGCTGTTTGATGCCCATATTTCTCCTTTTGGAACCTCACACCAACGACACCCTGTTCTCAATATATACAGTAAGGTATTGAGTACATAACGAAATGAAGAATGTGGCATTCCTCGTTCGCGTTTCTCTGGCGGTTTCGGAAAAATATCCTCAAACAAAGACCACTCCAAATTACTCAGCCTTTCAAAAGGTCCAGCCATCAGCAGATGATATAACCCCTCTTACTCAACAGGCATATTATCACCTTCTGCTATTCGTGGGATATATTCATACAAAGATGTGGTACCCGCACAACCATGACAACGCATTTAAAACCAACCCAATTGTCTTGGTTATGCAAAGTTTGCAGTTGAGAAATAGGAACACACCAAATTTGACGTTTTTCAGTACGATGATGACCTTTCTCTACCCGTTTATCATAACTACTGTTGCTCAAACAATTTTTTCACTTGTCCGTAAAGTGTAGGATGATTACCTTTGAATCCTAAAACATAATCTGCTTTTGCATTAAAGATTTGGGATGCAATTGCTGTTTGCGTACCCATGGCATCAATGGCAATAATACATCCAGCCATGTCTAATAATTCCAATAATGCAGGGATTGCTGTAATTTCATTCCATTGATTTATCGTCTTGTTTTACTTGTCCTAAAACAAGACGATAAATCAATGGACCATGCACTAACTAGATGTAACGCTGATTTACCCTGTTCTCTATCATAGGAACCTTTGAGGGTCTTACCATCAATGGGAATTACCTGTGCTCTTGGGGCTTCAACTATTGATTCTACCCAACGTCGAAAGCATCGCTCAAATACTTTTGGGTTAATGGGTTCAAACACCCGTCGAAAGGTATCTGCACTTGGGATGCCCTCTGGTAAAGCTAAAAACTGCTCCAACCAGTCATATTTACTCAATCCATAATTTTCCATGTCCTCCCATCCCTTACCTCTTGCAATCACTGATAGTATTCCAATGATTAAAATATCTTTTAAGAAATGGACACGGGATCTTTCTACAGGTGGGTCTTCTATCTCACTAAAAACTAATGACATTTTTTCTGTCAATGCAGTGGCATTGGCTATACTCAAATTTTTTGAGCTTTTAATCTTTGGTTTTGAAGATTTGAAACCCGTAGGCGCAAGCCTTCTTGTCAGAGATACCATTAGACTAAGCCGTTCAGTTCGTTCAGATAGACCCTTTGCGTCCTTACCATACTACTTAACTTCTTTAATACTTAAATCTCCATTTTTTTGCCCCACGAGCGTTCCCCAGTTGCGTCAAATTTTTTTGGCGATGCCCCTCTAGTACTCCCCCAAAGGGCGTTGGCGTTCGCACTTGACAATCAAGACATACCTCACAATTCTGTACAACAATCTGTAATTTTCACTATAAAATTAGATGCGCTTACCCTGGATTTTCCACTGTTGTTAAAGAAGTATTTCCATTCAAGAATTTGGTGGTAGCATTGACGATAATTTGTGCCGAGCCTGTGAAAAATTTGCGGTCAAGATTAACGGGTTTATCGCTTGGTTGATGATAGTGGGGTGTCCGCAGATTACCAGTATCTGTAATTAAAACTGCTCCCACTCCTTGCAACCAAAATGGGGCATGAACGCTGCGTAAAGTATCTGGTATTAGCAAACCTTTGAGGGGAACTGGTAAGGCAAATATAGTGGGTAAGAATTTTTTGGGGTTAGAAGGCTTCACGCTTTCTGTAAGTGGTACATCAGATGATGTGTTGCTTTCAAAGGGATGCAGTAAGGGTAAATGTTCCGTATCACCAACTATTGTGAGAAAATCTGCTTTATCGGTCGGAGGGATTATAGGTAAGCCTTGGGGATATTTTTGACATCCGGAGGTGTAACAGGCATAACCAATCATATCTATGACAATTATCCCTTGCAGGTTATCTAGATTAGTTTTTTTGGCGACAAATGCTTTACTACCCTATAGTCCCGCTTCTTCTTTATCAAAGAAAGCCAATTGTAGAGTGCGGGGAGTGGCTTGAGAACCCAAGAGTCGAGCAATTTATAAAATGACAGCCACACCACTAGCATTCTCATCCGCTTCAGGCGATTGGGCAACGGTATCATAATGGGCATATGAGAATCGCTCCTGCGTCCTTGTTACTGCCTTGACCTTCGGCAAATATGTTAAAACCTCTGTTAAACTTCTGTATTGCGGGCTTCCAGCCGATTTTTTCCAACTCTTTGGTGATGTAAATACGAGTACGCGATCGCTCTCCGTTATTGTAGCGGCGAAAGTTTAAGTTTTGAATATGATCAAATAGCAGACCGCTAGATATTTGGGGAAAATTTTCCATATTATTTACCTTGGGGACAGTTTTGGGCTGAATTTCCAAGGTTTCAACTTTGCTTGTTGCCATTACAGTTGGTTCTTCTATCTGCTGCCAAAAACCATTAGCTATAGTTACTGTAGCTACTGCAAAGGTTATACAAACAAGCCAAATCCATTTTTTAATTTGATGTATCCGTGGCTTACCGGTAGAAAATCAAGTTTATTCCCATGCCAGGTTTGACGGCTTGTCTTTTGACTGAAGGGGAAAATTCGCATAAAGTTCCCGAATAAAAAATGTTTGATACCTGCAATGCAAAAAAGATTGTTCTCATTGGTGGGCGGATTGACTAGTGTCAGCTTATTAGGTTTAGGAAATTATGCGATCGCTGATAAAAATAATACTCACCACAATCATACTAGTCATCATCACAAACCACTTGAAATTACTAATGGCCAGGCTGTACCATCGGTTGATTTAATTGTACATAAAGATAGAAAAAAAGGATGGAATTTAGAAACAAAAGTGACTAACTTCCAATTTTCACCAGAAAATGTGAATAAATCTCATAGACTGGGTGAAGGTCATGCCCATTTATATATTAATGGCGAAAAAATTACCCGTATTTATAGCTCTTGGTACTATGTGGAAAGTCTCCCTCCAGGAAAGCATCAAGTTACTATTAAGTTAAACGCCAATAATCATCAACCCCTGGCTTATAAAGGTAAATTGATAGAAGACACAGAAACGATTAATGTATTAAGTGAAAAATAGTACACGATGATTACCAAGAAAATATATTCTGAAAATTCCCCAATTTAATATAATTTTAAGAATCACCATTGATTAAATGCTAGATTTTTGGCTGATTGCCCTTTTAGGTTTCCTAGGAAGCTTTGGACACTGTGCAGGTATGTGTGGCCCCTTGACAACAGCCTTTTCCCTATCTCATCAGCAGAACACATCCTCTTGGCAGCAACAAATACGATTCCATGCCCTACTAAACTTAGGTAGAATTATCAGTTATACCCTTGTAGGATGGGGAATTGGAGGAATTGGTTCTGTATTAGTAGCTAGTGGGCAAATGGCAGGGGTTGGCAGTCAATTACGTCAGATTATAGCTATTGTCACTGGTATTCTGTTGATTTGGTTCGGTCTAGCACAAATTAAACCAGACTTTTTGCCACCTCTCCCTATATTACATCCCATAGTACAAAACCATCTCCATAACCGTCTGCAAACAGGAATGATGAAATTGTCCTTGGCTAAAAGATGGTGGACACCTACCTTATTGGGTATGACTTGGGGATTAATGCCATGTGGTTTTTTATACGCGGCCCAAATAAAAGCTGCGGAAACTGGCAATTTGTGGATGGGTGGGTTGACAATGCTTGCTTTTGGATTAGGAACTTTACCCACAATGTTGGGCATTGGTGCATTCACATCCTTACTCAGCAAAGATAGACGCAGTCAGTTATTTCGATTGGGGGGTTGGCTTACTCTTACCATTGGTATCCTTACCTTGCTACGAACTGGGGATATGATGGTAGATTACACGGGACATGGGGCTTTAATTTTGCTGTTCTTCACCTTAATTGCCCGTCCTGTGAGTGGTTTATGGAAATTTCCCCTCCGTTATCGTCGTGCTTTAGGGGTAGGTGCTTTTATTCTCTCCGTGCTGCATACAACCCACACTATTGAACATTCTTTGCAATGGAATTTTGCCGCTTTTTGGTTCCTCACGCCATCCTTTCAGTGGGCTATGGTTGCAGGTATGTGGGGACTAATTTTGATGCTGCCTGGAGCCCTAACTAGTTTTGACTCTTTACAAAAGCGATTGGGTAAATGGTGGCGACGTTTACACTTACTCAGCCTACCAGCTATGGTCTGTGTTGTGATTCATGCAATGATGATTGGTTCTCATTATTTTGGTTCTTCGCAATTTACCTGGGAAAATAGAATTGCGAGCGCTTTGCTTTCTGTTACGACTATTACCGTATTTTTACTCAGAAGTTCCTGGTTTTGGTCATTGTTGTCCCTAGAAAAATTTTATGTTCCTCCCAGTAAGTCAAATTAAGTCTGTTATTTCTACCTATGGCTTATTAAGTTTATTAATACTCTTAACAGGTGTTGTAACAGCAAAGGCACATCAAGTTAAAGTTGCAGATGATGTGGGTGCAACTCTACACATTGAACCTAATGATACTCCCCGCGCAAAAGAAGCTTCTCAAGCTTGGTTTGCTCTTACCCATAAAGGTGGTAAAACAATCCCCATTGCAGAATGTGATTGTCAATTAGCTGTTTACACTGAACCTTATGTACCAGGAGATACACCTATTCTACAACCACAACTTACAGTGATCGCAGCAGAACGCTATCAAGGTATTCCCGGAGCAGTTATCAATTTTCCTCGTCCTGGTGCATATCAACTGGATTTGAGTGGTAAACCATCATCAGGACAGGAATTTCAGCCATTTAAATTAAAATTTAATGTCACCGTAGCAGTTGGCAGTAACAATAATCAATCAACTCAACCAAATCAACCCATAGTGAGTACAGAGAAAAATACAAGGAACAATTTTATCTTGCCTTTAACCGCGATGGCCTTAGTAAGTATAGGAGCGATCAGTTTTGTCATTTTTCCCTGTATAAAAAAAAGATAAAAAATTTCTATTGTATAGAGTGGGCAAGATGTCCAGACTGCAAATTTAAACATTTGGGATGTTCCCAGGGTTTCCCGCAGGGTAGAGCGGATTGAATCAACACAAGTTGCAAACACCAGTTTCTACAAGACAGTAGAGCCAGAGCCGCGTCACTAATTCCCCATAAAGACTGGATTGTAAACGCGCGAGTTTGACATCAGTGTAAACCCTTACTATACTCAAGCTATTTATCATCCCTGAAACCTGAATTTGTATTCCTTACTGATATTGATGTATAACGAATCGTCAGTAAACACATCTGTAACCCTTATTATTGCTATCTCTTTGTATGAATCTATCCCACTAATAGCAGAAGGTGATAATATGCCTGTTGAGTAAGAGGGGTTATATCATCTCATGGCTGGACGTTTTGAAGGACTGAGTAATTTGGAGTGGTCTTTGTTTGAGGATATTTTTCCGAAACCGTCAGAGAAACGCGAACGAGGAATGCCACATTCTTCATTTCGTTATGTACTCAATACCTTACTGTATATATTGAGAACAGGGTGTGGTTGGTCTGACGTTCCAAAAGGATAAATATGGGCATCAAAGAGCTCTGCACATCGATGGCTCAAAGGTTGGCAGTTGGACGGGACCTTAGAGGCTTTACAAGCACGAATATTGGGGATTGGACAAGAGAAAGGGTTAATCAACTGGAGTTATGGCGCGGTGGACGGGTCTTTTTCCCCCTGGGAAGGGCGGTGGTGATGGTGTTGCTTACGGTGGAAAAGGAAAGGGTATTTTTATACACACTCTTACTCAAGGCTCAGCAATGCCTTTATCCAATCGCACCACACCTGCCAATGTTAGTAAAAGAGATCAGGTGATACCACTTCTAGACAGTGTAAAGGTTAAGACCAACAAACGGGGTAGACCCCGTAAAGCCCTGAAAGTGCTTGCTGCTGAGAAAGCCTACGATTCAAAGGATAAGGGCGCTGCTTTACCTAGACGTGGTATTAGGCCGCAATGGCCCAAGGGGGTTTGGAAGACAAAGAAGAACAAGGGCAGACCCATTAAAATTTCCGTCCCATCTGACAACAAGAACGTTGTTTCCCATGGTAAAAAAAAATATCGTCGTCTTGTTTGTTGTCAGATGGGAAATAATTTCAGCTTGTTTTGATGCTTTTTTGTCTCTTGCAACAATCCATATTTAGATTAACAAAATTATATTAGTGGGATCTAATCATAGATAGCAGCAGCATGAGATGCCAAGTTTAGCAAGAGTCATGTAGTACCTCAACCAGTACCCGAGCCAGAATCAATGTCTTTATGGGGAACTGTCTTAGCAGGAGTATTTACTATTGGTTCTACTTTGAAATCTAAATACAAAAAGCAGATCGCATCCTAACTCGATAGCGAATTATGATACGTTTGTTTACTCATGGATAAGTGCTGAGTATGTATCTAAAAATGTCAGTAGAATTCAAATAACTTATTATTCTCTGCACATTATTTGGATAGTATCAAGGCTATTATGGCCGAGTTATCTAGGAGCATCAACAATTTTTTAATTTATGATGTCTGAGGATTTAAAGAGTATTTTGATCTATATTTAATTGTCTTAACTTTGCGGCTAATTTCTATTTTGTTTGTATCGCAAGAAAACATAATATCAAAACAGTGATGGCAACCCATAAAGCAAAAACCGTTTATCTGTATTTTACAAAACAAATAGACAAACGGTTTTCACTGTTAAATGACCTTGTAATCAGATAGCGATAGCCTGATTACTTTAAACTATTAATTACTAGTAGAAGCAGCTAACTCTGCCAATCGCTCCTGCTGATCTTGAGAAATACAGGATTGAACCATATTTTCTATATCCCCTTCCAGAACTGGCGTAAGGGAAAAGTTCTGATTCAAACGATGGTCAGTAGCACGATTATCTTTGTAATTATAAGTACGTATTTTCTCGGAACGTGCCCCCGTTCCTACTTGCGAGCGCCTCATAGAAGTTACTTCTTCCATCTGCTCACGCAATTTCATTTCATACAATTTCGCACGTAAGATTTGTAACGCCCTTTCTTTATTCTGTAACTGGCTCCGTTCTTCTGTACAAAAAATACGAATACCAGTAGGTTTGTGGTACAAGTCTGCCGCAGTTTCTACCTTGTTGACGTTTTGTCCACCAGCACCACCAGAACGTGCTGTAGACATTTCAATATCTTTGGCATCGATGTGAATTTCTACGTCATCGACTTCAGGCATTACTGCTACTGTAGCTGTGGAAGTATGTACCCTTCCCCCTGCTTCTGTAACAGGAACTCTCTGTACCCGGTGTACTCCGGCTTCAAACTTCAACTTACTGTAAACACTGTCCCCTTGAATTTCTAAGATCGCTTCTTTAAAGCCACCCATTTCAGCCAGGGATTCGCTGATTAGCTTCACTCGCCAACCTTGACCATCAGCATACTTGGAGTACATCCGTACCAAATCGCCAGCCCAAATACTGGCTTCATCACCACCAGTACCAGCACGAATTTCCAACATGATGTTTTTATCATCATTGGGATCACGGGGTAATAGGAGGATTTTCAAACGAACTTCTAGTTCTTCGATTGTTGCTTCTAATTCTTTAACCTCCAGAGTCGCCATTTCTTGCAGCTCTGGATCGCCTTGTGACTCCTTTAAAACCTCTTTGGCTCCTTCTAATTCAGAGGTAGCAGTTTTCCAATTATCATAGGTTTCTACCACCTCTTCCAACCCAGACCGTGCTTTTGCCACTTTTTGATATTCATCTGGATTATTAGCAGTATCCGGATCGGCAAGACGACGGGTTAATTCATGAAAAGTTTGTTCGACGGATTTTAGTTTCTCCAGTAAATATACTTCAGCCATGACGAGTTTCACTCCAAAAAAACAACAACTTGGCTCACCCATAAATAACAAGCGACCCAGCACAGGCAGGGTCGTCGTGAAAGCAGAGCCAAACCGCTACTTTTTCTTACCTTCGTCAGCAGATTGATCTTTCTTCATACCATACTTACGGAGGAACCGATCTACGCGACCTTCGGTGTCAATTATCTTTTGAGTCCCGGTGTAGAAGGGATGGTTTCCAGACCAAACATCTACGTGCAATTCTGGCTTGGTGGAACCAACAGTCATCACCACTTGCCCATTACAGTAAACTTTAGCTTCTGGATACCACTCTGGATGAATATCGGATTTAGCCATTGTTCCTTTTGTGGTCTTCCTAATAAAAATTGTAACTTCTAGTTTTTATGGAATTGTTGATTTGAGATTTTAAATTTTACAAAACTACCCTTAATGTAAATTTAGAATTGATATTTTTGTCATTTTATAGCTAATTCCAAAACTATGGTTTTGGAATTAGCTATAAAAATTCACAATATAATAACAAATATTTTCAATTCACATCAAGCGTAAATCGGTAGTCTTCTAGAAGTAATGATACGAGTTTGTGTAATCTCCTGTATGCAAGGAAAATGAAGACAAAATCATTACTTGTGTAGCAACACCCGTAAATCAAATCTAAAATCCAAAATCCAAAATCCATTAACGTTTGGAATACTGGGGTGCCTTGCGAGCTTTGTGCAAACCGTACTTTTTCCGCTCTTTGGCTCTTGGATCCCTAGTGAGATACCCTTCTGTCTTTAGAGGAGAACGATTTTCTGGGTCTAGTTGACATAAAGCACGGGCAACACCAAGACGAATGGCATCAGATTGTCCGGTTAAACCACCTCCTTCGGCTTTAACCAAAATGTCATACTCGCTTTCTAAACCCAAGGTTTCCAATGGCGCTTTAATTACACCCAAATAGTTGGCATTGTATTGGAAATAATTTTCCCCTTCTTTGCCATTGACTTTCAATTGTCCACTACCGGGTACTAAACGCACTCTAGCGATCGCGGATTTACGACGACCAGTACCCCAATATACAGCGCGTCCGCTGTCCGCATCTGTTGCTTGCATTAATTTTTAGCTCCTGGAATAGTGTTTATTTTCAGCTCTTGGGGTTTTTGAGCCCCATGGGGGTGGGTGGAACCTGCATATACTTTCAACTTGGTAAATAATTGTTTACCCAAGCTGTTTTTAGGAAGCATTCCTTTCACAGCTTTTTCAATGATCCGTTCAGGAATACGCCCTTGCAAGTGTTCAAAGGTTTCGGTTTTCATTCCACCAGGACGACCGGAGTGACGACGGTATAGTTTTTGACTGCGCTTTTTACCGGTTACGTCTACCTTCTCGGCGTTGATGACGATGACAAATTCGCCCGTATCCATATTAGGGGTATAGTAGGGCTTATTTTTTCCCCGTAATACCATGGCAATTTCACTTGCTAAACGACCCAGACGTTGGTCTGCGGCATCTACAACGTACCAATTTTTTTCCAGGGTACTACCCGATGGGAGGTATGTTTTGTTCATTGGTGTTTGACTTGTATATTGGTGTGCAATATTTAAAACAATTTTTAGGCAGTTATTTCCCCTACTCCCATTTATTGATTTAACTGTTCAAAGAAGTATTGGGGTTGGGTATCGTACCAGACTTGAGGAGGAAAGGGGAAGTCTGGATAGCCCACTCTTAATAAACATAATCCTTTTGCTGGTGCAGCGTGTCTGACTTCTTTCCTGAGTTGATTTTGCCAAATATGGGTAAATCTTTCCAAGGACATTTTGCCAATACCGACTTTAACTAACATGGCCACAAGTAACCGCACCATGCCATACAAAAACCCATCTGCCTGAATTTCAATTTTGATCAATGCTCCATTGCGATCGCATTCTGCGGCTTGCACTTCTACCCAGGAATGTTTTCTCCCTGAGTTAGAACGATGAAAGGCTGCCAGGTGATGATGTCCAATTAGAGGAGTGAGCGCTTTTTGAATTAGGGTTTCATTTATAGGCTCATAAAAATAATGCCAACTAAATGGCTGTAAAAACAAGTTCGGCCTAGCTTCTGTGTATAGTGTATAGCGATAACGCCGATAAGAAGCATTAAAACGGGCGTGCCAATCACTATCTACTTTGGCGGAAGCACGAATGAGAATGCCATCCGGTAAATAGCTGTTGAGAACAGATGCCCATTTATGGGGTGGTATTTTCCCCGTAGCATCAAAATGTGCTACCTGTGCTGCAGCGTGTACCCCACTGTCAGTTCTTCCTGCACCATGGAGATTAACTTTATGACCGAGAATGGTAGTGATCGCAGTTTCAATTTCTTCTTGAACTGTAGGTTTTTGTGGTTGCCTTTGCCAACCATGAAAATGAGTGCCCAGGTACTGAATTACCAGGGCTACTCTCTGGGTTGGTGTGGGCAAAACTTCTAACATAAAGTTGTCTTTTGTCATTCGTCACCATTCATGACCAATGACCAATGGCTTAAATTAATTCGATAATTGCCATTTGCGCGTTATCACCACGGCGGGGTACGGTATGGTATATGCGGGTATAGCCACCATTGCGATCGCCATAACGACTAGTGGCTTGTTCAAATAGGGCATGAACTAATTGCTTATCAAACAAATAGCCCAATGCTTGGCGACGGGCAGACAAAGAGCCATCCTTCGCCAAGGTAATCATTTTATCTACTTTCCCACGGACAGCTTTTGCTCTCGTCATGGTGGTGGTAATCCTACCATTACGAATTAATTCCGTGGCTAGTGATCGTAGTAAAGCCCGACGTTGATCTGCCGGTTTACTGAGTTTTTTCACACGACGACGGTGACGCATAATACACCAATTAATAGTTAATAGTTCAATGTTTGTGTTAATTATTTTTGCCAGACCTTTCTTGGGGCAGAGTAATACCTAAGCGTCGCTGTAATGCTTCTACAACTTCTTCGGCTGATTTTTGACCAAAGTTCTTTATTTCTAATAGGTCTTCTTGGGTGAAATCCAACAAGTCAGCAACTGAGTTTACCTGAGCACGCTTCAAACAGTTATAAGCCCGCACAGATAACTGTAGCTCCTCGATGGGAATTTGTGCGGTGGGGTCTTGATCCACATCCACCACAGTATCCGTCTGTTCGATGGAAATATCTTTCAACGGATTAAATAAGTCTACTAAAATCGTAGCAGCGGAAGATAATGCTTCTTGGGGGCTGAGACTACCATTCGTCCAGACTTCTAAAAGCAACTTATCCTTAGGGATACCGCTTTCTGTCCTGGCTTCTTCCACACTGTAATTGACTTTCCTTACTGGCATAAAGATGGAGTCAATTTGCAAAAAGTCCAAGGAAGTAGCTTCTTCTCTGCCCCTTTCCACCGTACGGTAGCCAGTACCTTTTTCAATCCGGAATTCCATTTCCAATTTTGCTCCCTCTGACAAGGTCGCAACATACTGGGTAGGATTTATAAGTTCAACTTCACTGGGTAAATCAAAATGGGCGGAAGTTACAGTTGCTGGACCGTTTACCAATAATCTGCCTATTTGAGGTTGGGCTGAATAACTCTTGAGGATGACTTCCTTCATCTTCATCAGGATTTCCAGCACATCTTCCCGTACTCCTGGAACTGTGGCAAACTCATGGGTAACACCGGCAATTCTCACAGATGTGACAGCAGTACCTTCTAAGTTTGATAACAAAACCCTTCTCAAGGCATTACCAAGGGTTGTTCCCTGACCCCGTTCTAGAGGTTCTAGAATAAATTTACTATAATGGCTCCTAATTTCCTCGCTACTAGTATCTATACATTCAATTTGAAATTGCGCCACAGAGTAGCCTCCCTTATTTTCAGGTATTGCTAGTAGGCAAATTAAGTTGCCTCCCGAGTTTGATTAATCCTCCCTGCGGTCTGTCTGAACAAACTTCTATTTATTTCTTAAACTAGTATAGTTTGCAACTAGAAATCCGTAGGCGAGCTTTACGAATATGGGCTTGTCAGGTCCTTAAGCCTATCCAGATATGGTGACATCACCCCGTTGGGAAGCTATCGCTATACCCTTACTTTCTTATCTTTGATATTGTTTGTGCCGGTTACCCACCCTATGAGTTAGCTAGCTTAGTTGGGAATAAACCGGTCTAAACCTAAGAACACAATGTAAACTGCTAAGATTCAGGGACTTGCCCCTTATTTTTGGTTTTCCCTGGCAGAGTCTCTCATTACTGAAGCTGTTGAGCTAAACTCGACGGCGTTTTGGTGGACGACATCCATTATGAGGAATCGGGGTAATATCACGAATTAGGGTAATTTCTAGCCCGGCCCCTTGTAATGCCCTGATGGCGGTTTCTCTACCTGCACCAGGACCACTTACCATAACTTCAATTTGGCGCATCCCTTGGTCTATAGCTCTACGACCTGCGCTTTCTGCTGCTGTTTGAGCAGCAAAGGGTGTACCTTTTTTCGCACCTTTAAATCCACTAGAACCTGCACTCGCCCAAGAAATTACATCTCCGTTTTGATCGGTAATGGTGACAATGCTATTGTTAAAAGTAGACTGGATATAAGCAACCCCATTGGGAACGTTACGTTTTTGCTTTTTGCTTCCGCCTTTTTTGGTTGGTTGTCGCGCCATGTTGTTGTACTTAAAAAATTAAACTACTAATTACTTGCAATGACTTTACTGCTGACACAAGCTTTGTGCTGCGCATAATGCCCTGCCATAGCCAGAGGACTAATATATTACTTACCAGGAGCCTTCTTCTTACCAGCTACTGTCTGTCTGCGTCCCCGACGAGTCCTAGCGTTGGTACGGGTTCTTTGTCCCCTTACAGGTAAACCCATGCGGTGACGACGACCTCTATAGGTACCAATATCAACGAGACGCTTAATGTTCATCGCCTCCCAACGTCTCAAGTCACCTTCAACTTGATAATTACTCTCAATTTCAGCTCTGAGTGCTGCTACATCTCCATCACTGAGGTCTTTTACACGGGTCTCTGGATTGACATTAGTAGCGGCTAAAATTTTATGAGACCTAGTTAGTCCAATTCCATAAATGTAGGTTAGACCAATTTCTATCCTCTTATCCCGTGGTAGGTCTACTCCGGCAATACGTGCCATTTTGGATTATCTCCCTCTCTTTTATCCCTAATACAGACTATTATCTTAGTAACGCATATGTAATTAAATTTACTCCTATTTGGAGCAATTACCCTATCCCTGACGTTGTTTGTGCTTGGGGTTAGGACAAATCACCATGACCCGACCACGACGTTTTATCACGGTACATTTTTCACAAATTTTCTTCACAGAGGCTCGGACTTTCATGGTCTTATTGTGCGACTCCAAATATTAAATGTTAACATTTTTTTAGAAGATAGTCAGTTAAGTTTAACAAGTTTACTGACTATTTTTATGGTATAGTTCTCTACGTGGCTCTACTTTTTACGTAATCGATAGGTGATTCTACCTTTAGTGAGGTCATAGGGGGTAAGCTCCACTTTTACACGATCACCAGGTAAAATCTTGATGTAATTGCGGCGAATCTTGCCAGAAATATGAGCCAAAACATTGAACCCATTATCTAAATCGACGCGAAACATGGCATTGGGCAAGGACTCCGTCACAGTCCCTTCCATTTCAATCAAATCTTGCTTAGACAAATCGTTTCTCCCTCTACTCGGCAATTTGCTGTTCCCGTACACCTGACTCTCAGTTTGCAACAAACACATTTGTCTTGTTTTTGCAATAGTTTATTAATATATCTTAATTCATTGTTTTATTTTTCGGCGGTGTGAATGCTCTGTGGGGTCTTTGTAGACGGCAACGAACACAAAATTTTTGTGGCTCTCACCGTCATAAACCTCTCAGCCATAGTGATTCAAGAACTGATAGCAGCTTTTAATGCAGTAGTGACTCCTTCCGGAGACTGATCGCCGTTGACTACAACCAGTAATTTTTGTTGCTGATAATAGTCAATCAAAGGAGCCGTATCGGAACGATAAACTTCCAGACGACGACGAATCACATCTTCTGCGTCATCTTTCCTTCCCCGCTCTAACAACCGAGATACCACTACATTGTCAGGAGCATCCAAATTAATCACCTTTACTTGTGATTGATTCAATTCTTGCAACAATGAAGACAAGAAAGTTGCCTGCTTGACGGTACGGGGAAACCCATCTAGTATCCATCCAGATTTCGTCTCATCTTGGTTCAAGCGTTCCTTGACCATGTCCTGTACTAAATCATCGGGAACTAATTCTCCCCTATCCATATACCCTTGAGCTTTTACTCCTAGAGGAGTTTTTTCCTTGAGGGCTGCACGGAGAATATCCCCAGTAGAAATATGAGGAATATGGGAGTCATCTGCCAGAATTTTGGCTTGAGTTCCTTTACCGGCTCCTGGAGGCCCCAGGAAGATAAATCGAGTCACTATTGTTTCACCATCCCTTCATAACGCTGAGAAATAACGTAGGTTTGGACTTGTTTGGCTGTATCAATCGCAACACCAACCAGGATGAGTAAGGATGTTGCACCCAAACCCCTAAATGTTGGTACACCCAATACCCTTTCCAGTGCTGTCGGGATAATTGCTACCAAACCTAAAAAGACTGCGCCTAAAAATGTCAGCCGATTTAACACCCGCTCGATGTATTCGCTAGTGGCTTTACCGGGACGAATGCCAGGAATACTTGAACCCATTTTTTTCAGGTTCTGCGACACATCCACTGGATTGACAATCAAGGAAGAATAAAAGTAGCTAAAGAAAATAATTGAAACTAGGTAAACCAAGGCATAAAACCAGGACTGGGAACCGCTCGGATTGAGATAGGTACTGACAAACCTGGAATAATTGGGATTATTAACAAATCTTTCAATTAACAAAGGCAAACTTAAAATCGCAGCTGCAAAGATAATTGGCATTACCCCCCCTTGGTTAAGACGCAAGGGTAAATAGCTGCGCTGTTCTGCTAAAATTCGCCGACCGACTTGCCGACGGGCGGAAATAATGGGGATGCGACGTACACCTTCTTGGACAAAGACAATACCGACAATAGTTAATAAGAAAAGTAGTAACAGGACAATTACCCGTCCGACTATTTCCCTACCGCCAGTTTGGACAAAATCCAAGGTATCTCCCAGAGCTTTAGGTAACGTGGCAACAATGTTGACAAAAATCAACAAAGACGCACCATTACCCACACCCCTTTCTGTAATTACCTCAGAAGCCCACATGACAAACATAGAACCAGCAACCAGAGCGATCGCTGTATCTGCCACGAATACTGGACCATAGCTCTGGGCAAAGTCTTTCAGCCAAAATGCTGAAATGAAAGTACTTTGAATTATTGCCCACACTAAGGATACATAACGGGTGACTTGGGAAATCTTCCGTCTTCCCGCTTCTCCTTCGTTTTTCTGTAAATTTTCTAAAGATGGGATGGCGGCAGTAAGTAATTGGATAATAATGGAGGCATTAATGTAAGGCAAAATACCTAAAGCAAATACCCCCAATGCAGATAGTCCGCCACCGGAGAAGATATCTAAAAAGTTTAATACCTGGTTGTTTCCCTGGAGAGCAGCCGCAAAACTGTCGCGGTCTATACCAGGGATAGGTACATGATTGCCAAAGCGAATCAAAATTAGGATACCGACGGTGACAAGCAGCCGACCTCTAAGTCCTGCTGCTTGCGCCATCTGCATAAAAGTTTCTTGAGCCGTTGGTGGTTTTTCTCTACTGATACTCATACTCTGGCTACCTTTATAGTGAAGTAGGGCGCTGGCAAGAGACCGCGAACGCTAAAATAAGGGTTACTAGCCTTACTTTAATACTTCACAGCTGCCACCAGCCGCCTCAATTTTGCTACGAGCTGTACTTGTAAAAGCTGCTGCTTGAACTTTCAGAGGTACATTCAACTCCCCATTCCCTAAAATTTTTAAGGGACCCTTAGCATCGGTTAAAATTCCTGCTTCTTGTAAGGAAGCTAGATTTACCTCTGTATTCGCATCCAGGGAAGCTAGTTTTTCTAAATTTATCGTAGTGTAAATTGTCCTATTTACCATAGGAAAACCCTTTAATTTAGGGATACGGCGATACAATGGCTGTTGACCACCCTCGAAACCGGGACGGGTGCCTCCACCGGAACGGGAGTTTTGACCCCTCATTCCTAAACCTGCACTAGCACCTTGACCAGCAGCTATACCACGTCCGACGCGGCGGCGGCGTTTTTTAGAGCCTGGTTGCGGCTTAGCATCTTCAAGTCTCATAAGCGATAAGTCTTTTAGATTCTTTAATTTTTTCTATTTTCTCAGTATTTAAGGGAGAACAAACTATAAATATTTACCGGTGTTCGTGAAAACCCGTTGATAATGGTTTGCCTATACCAATAACTTAAACACTGTAGAGATTTTCCCTGGGTACGCCCCTTTCTTCTGCTACTCCTGCAAATGTACGTAGGGTTGACAGGGCATTAACTGCTGCTCTGGCGTTATTTAAGGGGTTGTTAGAACCCAGCTGTTTTGCCAAAACATTACGAACTCCAGCTAATTCCAACACAGTTCTTACCGCACCACCGGCAATTACACCAGTACCTGGAGCTGCAGGGCGCATAATTACTTTCGCACCGCCACCTACACCATTTACTGGATGGGGAATAGAATTAGATTTGGTGATGGGGATGTCAACTAGGTGCTTCTTTCCGTCAGCTACACCTTTCTTCACCGCACCAATTACATCGGAAGCCTTACCAACTCCAACTCCCACTTGACCCTTCTCGTTGCCAACAACAACGATCGCACGGAAGCTGAGTTTTTTACCTCCCTTAACCACCTTACTTACCCGGCGGATTTGAATTACCCTTTCCTGCCAGTTACTTTCTTCTTTTTTTGTCCGGCTAGATTTACTACGACGACCAGTTGCCATATTTTATACCTCGTTTTAGCTGCCAAATTTTAGAAATCTAAACCAGCTTCCCGCGCTGCGTCAGCGAGTGCTTGGACTCTACCATGGTAGAGATTCCCGCCGCGATCGAAGACGACTTGGGTAATGCCTTTTTCTTTGGAACGGGTGGCAATCAGTTTGCCTACTTCCTTAGAAGCGTCACAGTTAGCTCCAGAAGATAATTTCGATTTCAAATCTGGTTCCAGACTGGAGGCTGCCACTAAGGTGTGATGAGACGTATCATCAATGATTTGGGCATAAATATGTTGATTGGAGCGGAATACAGCCAAACGAGGACGTTCCGATGAACCAAATACCTTGCCACGGACCCGTCGATGGCGACGTTGTTTTGATTGTTGACGAGTGAGCTTCATTATTTCTTACCACCCTTACCAGTCTTACCAGCTTTACGTCTGACGACTTCGCCAGCGTAGCGAATTCCCTTACCTTTATAAGGTTCTGGAGGACGAACATCGCGGATTTTGGCTGCGGTGTTGCCGACTACTTCTTTGTCATAGCCACTAACAATGACGTTAGTATTATTTTCCACGGCAAATTGAACTCCTTCAGGGGGAGCTATTTGCACCTGGTGGCTATAACCGATATTCAAAACTAAATTTTTGCCCTGTACTTGTGCCCGATAACCAACACCTTGGATTTCCAGACGGCGTTGGAATCCTTGGGAAACTCCCTCAACCATATTGGCGACTAATGTGCGGCATAGGCCGTGCATTTGTCTTGATTGACGGGTATCATCCCGACGACTCACTAATAATGATTCTCCCTCTTGAGAGATGTTGACGTTAGCAGGTAGCTGACGAGCAAGTTCTCCCTTAGGACCCTTTACCGCTATATTTGTACCGTCAATGGTGACTTGTACTTTTGCTGGAACTGTAATCGGGCGTTTTCCGATTCGAGACATAACTCTCCTTGTATGATTAATTACGAGTTATTAATTGTGGATGTCAATGACTAATAACCGCCGACTACCAGACATAACAAAGCACTTCACCACCTACATTTTGGCGGCGTGCTTCTCTATCGGTCATAATGCCACTGGAGGTGGAAATAATAGCAATACCAATACCACCTAATACCCTAGGCAAGTCTTTTCTATTGGAATAAACTCTTAGCCCTGGTTTACTCACCCGTTTCAGAGCAGTAATTAGAGGTTGACGATTTTTACCCTTGTATTTGAGGGAAATCACCAAATTGCGTTTTACCCCTTCATCCATTTCTTCAAAGTCATTGATAAAACCTTCTTCCCGCAATACTCTAGCAATACTACGGGTCATTCTTGTTGCGGGCACTTTTGTTGTTTGATGCCGCGCTAAATTTGCATTGCGGATGCGCGTCAGCATATCTGCAATTGTGTCGTTTGCCGCCATCGTTCCCTCTTTAGATGAACTTATTTATCCCGAAAAGGCATTCCCATTTCTTTTAGTAAAGCGCGTCCCTCTTCATCGGTCTTCGCTGTAGTAATGATGGAAATATCCATCCCCCGAATTTGGTCGATGCTGTCGTATTCAACTTCTGGGAAAATCAGTTGCTCTCTGACCCCTAAAGTATAATTTCCACGACCATCAAAACTTTTAGGGCTAATACCGCGAAAGTCACGGATTCTAGGTAAGGACAGGTTAATTAAACGATCTAAAAAATCATACATCTTACTGCTTCTGAGGGTAACCATTACCCCCACAGGCATTCCTTCCCGAATTTTGAATCCTGCGATCGCTTTTTTTGCCCTGGTTACCACAGGCTTTTGACCTGTAATAATTGCAATTTCGCTTAAAGATGCTTCTAGTGCTTTGGCGTTTTGAGAAGCTTCCCCTAAACCTCTGTTAACAGTTACTTTGACCAACTTCGGTACTTGATGAATGTTGGTGTACTCAAACTGCTTCATCAGTTTGGGTACAATTGTTTCCTGATAGGTTTTTTTGAGTTGAGTTGCCATAAGTTTTTGTCCTAAAGTTCCCTGGGCTTGGTCAGGGAGATAATAATTATGAGTTAGCAGTTTTTGCTTGCATTTGGTTGGATGTAAAAATGAAAATTTTTTTTATTGTCTCCTCCCCTTCCCTGTTCCTTATGCTTTGCTTCTCAATTACTTATCTAGTACTTCTCCAGTTTTTTTCAGCATTCTTACCTTTTTTCCTGCTTCGGTAAAGGTACAACAAATGCGGCTGGCAACGTTTTGCTTAGTGGAATAGAGCATGACGTTGGAGCTATGAATAGGAGCTTCTTGGGTGACAATGCTGCCTGATTCTCCCTCAGCCTGGGGTTTCATGTGCTTAGTTTTAATATTCACACCTTTAACAATGACTTGACCCATTTGTGGTAAGGCACGAATAACTTCACCCACTTTGCCCTTGTCTTTACCAGAGATAACCTGAACTGTATCTCCAGTTTTGACATGCATTTTATGAAATTTTGACTGTTGTTTCTTGTTAGGCATTACAGCACCTCCGGAGCCAAGGAAACTATTTTGGTAAAGCTTTTGTCACGTAATTCCCGTGCCACTGGACCAAAAACCCTTGTTCCTCTGGGATTACCGTCTTTGTTGATAATGACTGCAGCGTTATCGTCGAAACGAATACTCATACCACTATCTCTACGAATACTGTGACGGGTACGGACAATTACCGCCTCTACCACATCGGATTTTTTCACAGCCATATTGGGCTGTGCATCTTTAACTACGGCAATAACGCGATCGCCTATGTGACCATAGCGACGGTTACCACCACCAAGTACACGAATGCACATCAGTTTACGAGCGCCGCTATTGTCTGCAACATTGAGATAGGACTGGGGTTGAATCACAACTGTTCTCCCTTATGGTGTTGTTAATTTTTTAACAACCGCTACTTTTAGCTATTGGTTATTTTGTTAGGACTTCTGTGACTTGCCAGCGTTTGGTTTTGCTCAGGGGTCGAGTTTCCTGAATGCGGACACGATCGCCTACTTTACAGGTATTTTCTTCATCGTGAGCTTTGTAACGCCGAGTTTTGACTATGATTTTGCCGTACTTGGTATGGGGAGCGCGGTTTTCTACAGCAACTACTACTGTTTTCTGCATTTTGTCGCTCACTACCAAGCCAACTCGTTCTTTAACTGCCATAATCTCCTACTATTCTTGGTTAGCGGATTGACTTGCTGCCCGTTTGCGCTCTGCTTCTACTGTCAATAGTTGAGCTAAACGGTGACGATAATGCTTAAATTCATGGGGCTTTTCTAACTGTCTGGTTGCTTTTTGCAAACGCAGTTGAAATAACTGCTTTTTTACGGCAATAACTTCTTCAGCTAGTTGTGCGTTGCTTAATTCTCTTACTTCCGAAATTTTGGGAAGAGGCATAACCTACTCCTACTCCTGGGGTTCTTGCTCAGAACGTGTAATAAACTTAGTTTTAATTGGTAATTTATGGGAGGCTAGGCGCATTGCTTCCCTTGCCGTAGCTTCTGGAACCCCGGCAATCTCAAACATAATTCGTCCTGGTTTTACTACAGCCACCCAAAATTCGGGTGAGCCTTTACCAGAACCCATACGGGTTTCTGCAGGACGCATGGTAATTGGCTTATCAGGGAAAACGCGAATCCAAATTTTACCACCCCTGCGAAGATAACGGTTCATAGCTCGTCTGGAAGCTTCAATTTGACGGGAGGTAATCCAAGAGGGTTCTTGTGCCTGGAGGGCAAAATCACCGAAATTGAGGGTATTCCCGCCTTTGGAAAGACCCCTCATACGCCCGCGTTGCTGTTTACGGAATTTAGTTCTTCTAGGACTTAACATGATTTGTCAAGCAATTTTTGATTTTGGATTTTATATTGACCCATAGCTAAATCTAGGGGCTTGGGAATTTTGGATTTTTCCCATTAGTTATGGGGATTTTTATTACCCACAATAAAGGACTATCCTTCGTTAGAGCGGTCTTCAAATTGCTGACGACGACGTTGTTGGCGACGACGAGGATCACGATTTCCGCTTGGTGTCGGAGCTGTATCCTCTTCCCCAGGGATTACCTCCCCCTTAAATACCCAAACTTTAATGCCGAGGATACCGTAAATGGTTTTTGCTGTGCAGTAGGCATAATCAATGTTAGCTCTGAGGGTATGCAAAGGAACTCTTCCTTCACGAGTCCATTCTGTCCGGGCAATTTCTGCACCGTTCAAGCGACCGCTAACTTGAATTTTTATACCTTCAACCCCTGCTCTTTGAGCCCGTTGAATTGCTTGGCGTACTACCCGACGGAAAGAAACCCGTCGCTCTAATTGCTGGGCAATGTATTCCCCAATCAAATAGGCATCAGCGTCTACTTTCTGAACCTCAACTACGTTAATGCGGATTTGTCGGTTACCACCCAAAGCATCCTGTAGTCCAGTACGTAGTTTTTCAATTCCTTGACCACCTCTGCCTACAACCACACCAGGTCTAGCTGTATGTACTTCTAGATCTATTTGGTCGGCTTTCCGCTCAATTTTAACTTCCGATATTCCGGCGTTGTTTTGCGCGTATCTACCTAATTCTTTGTCAATATATTGACGCAGCTTATGGTCTTCTTGGAGTAGTTCTGGATAGCGGCTAGGTTCAGCAAACCAACGAGATTGATGGTCTTTGGTAATCCCTAGACGAAAACCAGTTGGATGAATTTTCTGTCCCACGAATTATTTCCTCGAAATTTTGCGATCTAAGGGCAATTTACTTACTCTCTATTCCCTTCGGCTACGGAGATGGTAATGTGACACGTTGGTTTGCGTATTTGGTAAGCCCTACCTTGTGCCCGTGGTTGGAATCGTTTTAAGACTGGGCCTTGATCGGCGAAAGCCTCGGCGATGACTAACTGTGCCCGTTCTAATCCTTCATTATGCTCGGCATTAGCAGCCGCGCTTCTGAGAAGTTTGAGGATGGGGTCACAAGCCCTATAGGGCATAAATTCTAGGATAATTAGTGCTTCCCGGTAGGAACGTCCGCGAATTTGATCGAGGACACGCCGCACTTTAAAGGGGGACATTCGCACATAACGAGCGATCGCTTTGACTTGTTTGGTACTAGTTGCCATAAATTTCTCCATTTTTGCCATTGCTCAAATGACCAATGACTACTACCTACCTGCTTTTTTATCTCTGGCGTGTCCCCGATAAGCACGTGTAGGAGCAAACTCTCCTAACTTATGACCCACCATTTGGTCAGAAATAAACACTGGGACGTGCTGTCTGCCATTGTGTACGGCAATGGTATGACCTACCATATCAGGAAGAATTGTCGATGCCCTTGACCAAGTTTTAATTACTTGCTTCTCATTTTTTTCATTCAGTTTTTCAATCTTTTTGAGCAAATGATCTGCAACAAACGGACCTTTTTTTAAAGAACGACCCATAATTTCTAGTGTGAATTTTGCAGTTAGGAATTAATAGTTAATTTAGGAACTGAGGGTTATGTAATCTTCTCCCACAAAGCTCCATCGATAACTTGCGAGCGCAAGTTACGCGTTACGACCACCGCGACCACGTTTAGAAGACTTACGGCGACGACGCACAATTAATTTACTACTAGCTTTCTTGGGCTTACGTGTCTTCTTACCCAATGCTGGCTTACCCCAAGGCGTCATGGGACCAGATCTACCAACGGGGGCCCTACCTTCACCACCACCATGGGGGTGATCTACGGGGTTCATAACACTACCTCTAACCTTGGGGCGACGACCTTTCCAGCGATTACGCCCTGCTTTATCAGCACTGAGGTTACGCACTTCAGAGTTACCAACTTGTCCAATGGTGGCATAGCATTCCCGACGTATCATCCGCACTTCCCCGGAAGGTAATTTCAGGGTGACGTAAGCTCCTTCTTTTGCTACTACTTGGGCTGTCGCTCCAGCAGCACGAACTATTTGACCACCCTTGCCAGGAATCAGTTCTACGTTATGTACCCCTGTACCTAAAGGAATGTTAGATAGAGGCAACGCATTCCCATCTTCGATGGGGGAATTAGGGCCAGCCATGATGGTGGTACCTACTTTCAAACCATTGGGGTGGAGGATATAACGCTTTTCTCCATCTTGGTAAAACAGTAGCGCAATGAGAGCATTACGGTTTGGATCGTACTCAATGGCTGCTACTTTTGCTGGAATATTCCGTTTGTCTCTTTTGAAGTCGATGAGGCGATATAACCGCTTGTGTCCACCCCCACGGCGGCGGCTGGTAATCCGTCCTTGGTTATTACGACCTTTGGCACGATGTACGGATCTAGTTAGAGACTTTTCTGGTTCAGTCTTAGTTATTTCCGCAAAGTCAGAGATAGTGACTTGGCGGGTACTGGGGGTATAAGGGCGATAAGAACGAGTACCCATAATGATTTTTTTATTTAGGAGTTTTTAATTGTTAGTTAGAAGTGAAATTGGAGACTCCCCCATAACTTCTCAACTAATTACACTTCTGGGAATAGAACTTGTCTAATCTTCTCTTCGTCCCCAGGAGATACAGTGACAATCGCCCGTTTATATTGGGGTTTGTAACCAATAAATCTACCTACACGCCGCTTTCTCCGGGGAGGCAGCATGGTATTGACTTGGACAATTTTGACATCAAATAAGTCTTCTATAGCCGCTTTTATTTCCGGCTTGGTGGCTTTAGGAGATACCTCAAAGGTGTATTTGTTTAACTCCATGAGCATGGTCGCCTTTTCTGTCACAATGGGACGACGCACTAAGTCGGGAAGTTTGCGGGGGTCAAACTTAGTCACTGTAGACCTCCTGGATTTTTTCTAAAGCTGATGCTGTAACCACGACTTTGTCAGCGTGGAGTAAATCATATACATTCAACTGATCGGCAACAATAAGTTTTAGATTTTCAACGTTGCGAGCAGATAGGTAAACGTTTTGGTTCTTCTCTGCCAGAATCAGCAGGGTTTTCTCATCTATTGGGGAACCCCAACGAGCGATCGCATTCACCAATTCTTTAGTCTTGGGACGAGAAAATTGATCGCCAAACTCTTCAACCACAATCAGATCATCAAGACGACTAGCAAAAGCAGTCCGCAATGCCAATCTTCTTTCTTTGCGGTTCATCTTCAGATTGAAATCTCTAGGTTTGGGTCCAAAGATTACACCACCACCACGCCATAGGGGAGAACGAATAGAACCTGCACGGGCACGACCTGTACCCTTCTGCCTCCATGGCTTACGACCACCACCTCTGATTTCTGATCGCGTTTTGGTGCTGGCTGTACCTTGACGAGAATTAGTCATTTGTCTAACTAATGCCCGGTGTACCACACCAGCTGCTGTTTCTTCTTTGGCAACTCGCAATTCAAAGGTCTTTTGACCCGCTTGCTCTCCTTGCCAGTTTTTTACTTCACACTCAAACATCTTTAGTGTCCTTCGTCAGTTATCAGATGTCAGTTGCCAGTTTGTCTTTTGTGCTTTACGCGACATCTGACTGCTTTACTTCTTACCGCCTACTATGTTTGCAGGCATGATATTTAACAATGCTCCGGGTTTTCCGGGAATAGCTCCTTTAATCAACAACAGATTCCTATCTGGGTCTACTCGCACTACTGTCAACTTCCGGATAGTTACTTGTTTACCACCCAGGCGTCCTGCCATTTTTTTACCGGGGTAAACACGACCGGGTGTAGTACCAGCACCGATGGAACCAGGTTCTCTGTGATTTTTGGAACCATGGGACATTGGACCTCGACCAAAGTTGTGGCGTTTTTGGTTTCCCGCAAAACCCCTACCAATAGTTTTACCGATGACATCGACAATTTGACCAGGACTGAAAATATCTGCTTTGATCTCTTGCCCTAAATCATACCCACTCGTATCGTCTAGCCGATACTCGCGCAAATGCCGTAGGGCTGGTGCCGAAGACTTGGCAAGATGACCGAGCAAAGGCTTATTCAATGCTTTTGGTTTAACTTCGCCATAACCTACTTGAATGGCGGAGTAACCGTCGATCTGCTGAGTTTTAACTTGTGTAACTGTGCATGGACCAGCCTGAACGACCGTCACAGGAATACTTTTTCCTGCTTCGTCAAAGACTTGAGTCATGCCCAGTTTAGTGCCGATAATACCTACAGACACAGTTACTGGTTCTCCTTTTTACTTGTAATTGAAGAAATCGGATTTACTTGCGTTTGGGGTGAAACCATTAGGGTGACTTTTTCACTAGGACACCTCAGAAGTCGGCAGCGGCTAGGTTTGACGGTTCCAACTTCTCTGGCTTCACACTCACCAAACTTAATATTAAGTTCAGTCAGCTGACTGATGGTGAATTAACGACCAGAACAGCCAAATATTCCTTCCCTGGGGGAAGAAAGCACTGATGCATCATTATATAAGGCTCGATGCTGCTTCGATGAAAGCAGTGGGGCCTACCATTCCTATGGCACTTTCTGGTTTTAGCTAGGACTTAAATGGCAAGCCATTCAGTATCCGTTGACTAAGCTTTATAAATAATGCCATAAACTAACAACATTACAGCCTAGTATTAACTAAATTACCTAATCTACTATTTCAGAATATGTCTGAAAGTTTAGGTAGCAGGAGTATTTGACCTCTATCTCTCAGGGTAAAGGTTACCTTGAGCTAAGATTGTTAGTTTACCAGTCTTTTGTATATCACCGCCAGATATTTCCTTCGGTATTAAGGTCTATATCTGGTTTTCTCACTAATGCAAGCTAGGCAATTACTACTGCCAGACGAAAACTAAAAAATTATTATTTTGGCCATAACCCGATATTATATACCTTAAGCTGATATTTGTCTAGTAATGACTGATGCGGTTTTGGTGTGCGAACGCTAGTAACGGCGAGCTTTTGTATATTCTGCCTAAACTAGGGTAAATTTTCACACAAAATCAGTAACGGGACTTATTCTGTGAATCTGACAAGAAATACAGGGCTGGAAGAACAACAGCTAAATATATGCAGAATATTGACAAAAGAGTTACGTACAAAACGTATGAACAAATATCATGAAAATTTTTTCAAATTATATAACTTGTCCCATGGGTTATGCTCTGCTTTCGTACACGAGTAACTGGTGAAATTATAAAAATCAAACTATTTAATTTGTAGCGATAAAGTTGATTTGAGTGAATACTCAGCAATTTAGTTCAAAATAGATGTATTGAGGGTAAATAATAGAGATATCTAAGTGGGATAGAAAGAAAACTTATGGCACTAATTACCACTGGTAAACGTTTTATTCGCGAACTGGATCAGTTCGGTGCTCTCGGTGTGTATGCACCTTTAGAGGGGGGTTATGAAGGTAGGTATCGTCGCCGACTGCGTGCGGCTGGATATCACACCCTGAGTCTAACAGCAAAAGGGCTGGGAGATATTGCCGCCTACTTAACTGGAGTCCACGGGGTGAGACCTCCCCATTTGGGTAAAAAAAGTACTAGTAATGGTGCGGCGGTAGGTTCTGTATATTATGTACCACCAATTATTACTTCTCAACTAGAACAGCTAGCTCCTAAGTCCAAGGGGTTAGTGCTGTGGATTATTGAGGGATATGTACTTGACGATCAAGAGATTGATTATCTGGTGAATTTATCCAATGCTGTACCTCAAGTTAAAGTTGTAGTAGAAAGAGGAGGCGATCGAGCTTTTAAATGGAAGCCTCTAGAAGAAACTATGGCGATAGCTAGTTAATTTCTTGAGTTATTTCCCTATTGAATGGGGGTCTAGTATTACTTATTGGTGTTGACTTAACCTCTAATTACGTAGTGCTAGTCCCCTACTTTATAGCTAGAAATGATTCCTGGTGCTTCTGGCTCTTGTCAAAAGTGGTGGAGCCACAAAAACTGTATTTCAAGGCTTGAGTACTAGAAAGAGATTGCTTTAAAAGACTTGACTATAAGAAATTAACTGAACGGGAATATTGTATTTGATTGCAAATATAGCTCTGTAGATTGTAATTATGACTAGGGAGCGATCACACTTCCAAAGCAACCCATATTCATTCGTTACACGATCGCATTCCCTACAGTTTCCCAATCGCACATTCTCACAGAACCCCGACTTTTCCAAAAAGTCGGGGTTCTGTGGGAATGTTTTAAAAGGTGGGAGGTATCATAAAAAAGCTCACAAGGCACATGCTGAGAATTATAGAAAACAGCACCCCGTGAGCAAATGACTAAGAATTATCCTAGCAAATTAACGTGGGAACAGTGGGAGTTAATCCCACTGTTCCCAGAGGCAAAACCAGGTGGTCGTTCAGGTACAACAACATGTATGTACGCAGTAGTAAACGCGATTTTATACGTACTGTGTCAAGGATCTACATGGCAGGCATTAGCAGGAGATTTACCACCTTGGTCTAGAGTCTATGGCTATTTCAGAAGATGGCGCAAAGACCATACTTGGCTTCAGGTTCATGACAAACTATATCAGAGGATGTTTTAACAGGTGGGAGGTATCAAAAAAAAGCTCACAAGGCATATGCTGATAATTATAGAA
>CBZS010000167.1 GCA_000613065.1 Richelia intracellularis
TTCCTGGTGCATCTAACTTGGGAACCTTTACCTGTTTAGATGATGTTTGGGCTAAAACTTGAGCATTAGCAAGCAAGGATAAACTAGACAAGAATAAGCCAACAGCCAGCAAATACCATTTATGACCTAATATATATCCAGTCGGTAATCTAATCTGTATAAACCTCCATCGTGGTAAGAGAAGCCAAGAGACAAACAAAACTATGTTACATTTTGAACTTTTGTTTTGTAAGTTTTGACCACTCTTATTTATTGATGTTGCCAATTAAGCTCCAGTAACTAAACCATTATGTTTGAGTAGTGGTTTAGTCATGGGTTCCCTTCCCCGGAAGGATTGGAAGACCTCCATAGGATGCTGGCTACCACCAAGGGCTAAAATTGTATCCCGGTAACGTTTACCAGTAGCTTGTATGGCCGGTTCATTATCTAGCCCTGCTTCTTC
>CBZS010000168.1 GCA_000613065.1 Richelia intracellularis
AAAGCAGGGCGCTTATCCTTAGAATCGTACGTAGGCTTTGTCACCAGCAAGCACTTTCAGGTATTTACGGGGTCTACCGCGTTTGTTGGTCTTAACCTTTACACTGTCTAGAACTGGTATCACCTGATCTGTTTCACTACCATTGGCAGGTATGGTGCGATTGGATAAAGGCATTCCTGATCCTTCAGTAAGAGTGTGTATTAAAATACCCTTTCCTTTTCCACCGTAAGCAACACCATCAGCACCGCCCTTTCCAGTGGGAAAAAGACCCGTCTACCGCGCCATAACTCCAGTTGATTAACCCTTTCTCTTGTCCAATCCTCAATATTCGTGCTTGTAAAGCCTCTAAAGTCCCGTCCAACTGCCAACGTTTGAGCCATCGATGTGCAGAGCTCTTTGATGCCCATATTTCTCCTTTTGGAACGTCACACCAACGACACCCTGTTATTAATCTATACAGTAAGGTATTGAGTACATAACGAAATGAAGAATGTGGCATTCCTCGTTCGCGTTTCTCTGGTGGTTTCGGAAAAATATCCTCAAAC
>CBZS010000169.1 GCA_000613065.1 Richelia intracellularis
CGTCATCTTCAACATTGTTTGTATATTGCTAAAACAGTACATATATACAGCTTTAACTGAAGTTTATAAAAAATATTGACCCCCAGTAAATTGATAAAAATTCAGTAAATATACGGTCAACTCATTCCTTATGTGGGGAGGCTGAGTTTATAGTCATAAACACAGGTGCTTTTTTCGGTATTTAATTGATAAGTTTGAGCAATATAAATAATAAAGAATATATAGATTCGGCAATGTACCAAACATCAAGAAAAAATGTATTGGCAGATGCCAACTCTGGGTTTGTCATCTCTAGACCTACTCCCCACCCTTCTGTTCAATCTAAGCTTAAACGTGGTTTAGATATTTTTGGCAGTCTAATAGGACTAATCATTCTAGCCATTGGATTTATTCCCATAGCGTTCGCATCTTTTTTTCCCAAAACGTCATGGACTTCAAGGTCGCCCGTTCCGTATATATAAGTTCCGTTCTATGGGAAGTGATGCGGAACAATTAAAATCTCTAGTTAATAACGAAGTTAATGGACTTTTGTTACAAAAAAAGATGATTTTAGAATCACCAGAGTTGGACAATTTTTGACAAAACTAGCTTAGATGAGTTCCCACAATTTTGGAATATACTGTTAGGTGAAATGAGTTTGGTTGGAACCCGTCCACCGACATCTGATTAAGTATCTGACTATAATCACCGCCATTGGCAACGG
>CBZS010000170.1 GCA_000613065.1 Richelia intracellularis
TTGCATAAGTGCGGGATGAATTAGGGTTTGAAACCATTGAGAAATCGTTGAAAATTGAGTGAAATCATCCCCTGATTCAGCAACGCCTTTGGGAAAATCAAAATCCTAAAGCTGTGGGATAATTGCGTCTAAATTACCTCTTTTGAGCCAGATTTAAACTAGAAATCGTTCCGGTTGAGCTATTTTTTGCTCAACTTCACTTTCTTGTAGTTCTTCGATCCCCCTCAGATTACCTAAGACTTGATTAATCGAGGTGCCCTACAGAACATAGGAATTATATATAAATCTAAAAATTGAGCAAAAACTAGTACCATTTTAATATGAAGCTGCATAGAGAAGAGCTTCTAAAATGAAGTTGTAAGAGGAGATAGATATTACCTGCTCAAATGTAAGTTGCTCGAACAATTGTTGTATGCGCTCACGTAAATCTTGCAAAGAAGAGAAAAGTTCGTTTTTGAGAGGTTTTTTGAGAAAGTGCTAAAGCCTTTCGATTGGATTAAGTTGAGGGGAATGAGGTGCTTGAAGCAGGGGAAGAATATTTGATGGCCAATTAATCCCACAACTTGTATGAGCAGGAGCGTGGTCAAGTTGTGGGATTAATTGGCCAAGCTCCTGCTAACTGCTGAGATAGCCAATCTAAAAACTGTTGAAAAGAGTCACCGTTGAGTTTGGGGTACTCCTGTTGGAAATGTTTTCCTGTTAATGGTTCAATTGCAGCATTAACAGGAAAACATTTCCTTACACAAATAATGAACGCACTTCCCCTGTGCTAGATGTTTTTCTAGACAATTGAGAATGATACCGAGTTTTTTTTACTCAGATAACAGCTTTTCATCCTGTTTGTAGCTTTGAGGAGGTGGTACTTTTAGTTTTCCTCCCAATCGATATCGAACCAATGCATAAACAACCTTTCCATACTCAATATCAAGTCCATATCAAGTCTATGCTATTTTTTCAACCATTCTACTATCCCACCATAGGTACTAAAACCTTTTCCTGTTTTTAACTCCTGTATGAGTGCTGCCATCGCATCATCATTGATTTTTCGTTTTGCTCCTGCCGCTGTCTTGATTTCTAATAAGCCAGATAGACCACCAGTTCTATACTTCTGCAACCATCTTATTACTGTTGAAGTATCTCTAGCCAAGAGTTTCTCGATTTATTGCTGCTCCTTTACTTGTCCACTCGGCATTTAGCCACCACAACATCTGTAGTTTTTCTTTCTGGTTTCCCAACCTGGCTGTCTGTAGCAGTTTTTTAGTTCCTCTTCGCTCTGGGTGTTCTCAATCTTAAATGGGCGGCTCATGAGTATTTAAACCGTTCAAGTTTGCTTGGCACTATTATATGCAGCTTCATATTTAATGTTCATAAAGATCAATAACATTCCCAAGGAATAATTTCTACTAATAAAAAGATACTGATAAAAAAGAAGATAACCAAATATAAATAGTACTTTTTGCAGATAATTAAATGGGCTAAAAAATAAAAAAATAGCAGGAGTACTAACCCCCAAACATAGGTTAAAAAGCTGCATAACTATAGGTTAATTAACTATGTTTTTTTTTAGTGAACAAAAATGCCCAAAGTAGAGGATGACCTTGATAGTTAACATTATTGATAACTTCTAATAACGAGTGGCTGTCTTTCACAAGCAGCCAAGTATTCACTTCGTCTTGCCACATGGCATGATTAAGGATACCAATTAAGCCTAATATTGCAAAGTTTAGTAATACTAACTTAGGTTTTGGGCGTTGCTGAATCCGGGGATCATTTGACTAAATTTTCAAGGATTTCTCAATAGTTTCAAACGCTAATTCATCCCGCACTTATGCAACGCCAGGTTTTGCAGCAAAATATGCCAATATTCTTTGGGATTTCACAATCATACACTGTGAGCCTAGCAATCTCAGAAACCAGCTTGATTTACTCCAAGAAGGTTAAACTGCGAACTGACAAGTTACCACAAGCGGTCGCAGTTTAAAACCTGGTTTCTCAAACTTGGTTTGTATCTCTAAATCAAGCTGATAATAACAGATTGATGGTAGCCATATCCTTATAAATTATCAGAGAAAAGAGGCGTTGCTGAATCAGGGGATGATTTCACTAAATTTTCAAGGGTTTCTCAATGGTTTCAAACGCTAATTGATCCCGCACTTATGCAACGCCAGAAAACATTTAGAAAAACCTTGGCTTATGACGGATTAGGTTTAAAAATTCTTCCCTTGTCTTCTGCTGTTCCTGAAAAAGACCGAGCATAGCACTGGTAACAGTCCAAGAACCAGGTTTTTGTACCCCGCGCATTACCATGGACATATGACTAGCTTCCATGACAACAGCAACCCCTTGAGGATTGAGAATCTTCTGTACTGCTTCAGCAATTTGCCTTGTCAATCTTTCTTGAACTTGTAGACGACGGGAATACATTTCCACAATCCTGGCTAATTTACTTAAACCCACTACTTTCTGATTAGGAATATAAGCAACATGAGCCTTACCCATAAAAGGTAACATATGATGTTCACATAGACTGAAAACATCTATATCCCTTACCAACACCATTTCATTGCCACCTTCCTCAAAAATGGCACCATTAACTAATTCTTCTAGGGATTCTCTATAACCACTGGTAAGGAAGCTCATTGTTTCTGCAACACGTTTTGGCGTTTTGAGTAGTCCTTCTCGTTCTGTATCTTCCCCTACTCCCAATAATAATGACTTAACGGCTTCTTGCATTTGTCCCATTTCTTCCTCTGGTGGTTGATGGAAATCAGCTTGCTTCTCATTGTGGGTATTACAGTCTGGTCGAGTACCGTTTATAGCTTCTGAAAAATCAGTAATGAGGGGAGATTGAGAAGATTTAGAACTGTTGGAACTAGCAATAGTCATGATGTCAGTCTTTGTAAAATGTTCTGTATTTGAAAGATGGAGGACGATATTGCAATCATAGAGAGGATTATCAGGAAACATCCCTACCTGAAATTTATTCTCTGTGCACTTATTAAGTACCCCCACACTGGGCATGATATTTTATTCATCAACCAAAGCTTGGTGTAGCAAAAATGCTATGTGGAGAATTGGTTAGGCGATAATTTCCGGAACTAACATACAGCACCAAACGAAAGTCAGCATTCATCCCACATTCCGCAGGTTAGTTAGCAAAGAAGATAATATTTACCACAGGGAGCAGCAAAAAACTGTAGAGTCCAGCACCGCTGTTCACTGAGGTTGGAAATCTGTTTCAAAGAAGCCAACGTTAATAAATGAATTGACATGAAACATTGAAACACCGAACCTAAAGTAGGAGTGGCAGTTGGTTTACCTAACTGATTTTGAATTGTTTGAGTTCCTCGTTTTAGAGATTGGCGTAATGCCCTCTGACCTAAGCTGTAAACTAGGAAACACAAACCCATAACCATTGCCAAAGCCGCCACTCTTTTCCTTGAATTTAGAAACACAGTGGAAGTAAAAAACAATGGGTCTTTGAAAAACCGAAAACCACGTTCTGTAGATTGTTGTGCCTTATATTCATGTAAAACATCTTCGTTGCTAAGTTTCTCGGCATCAAGAACATTGGTGGCAAAAATAAACCTGCCAGCCTGTTCTGTGGCAATGGTAATTGCAGTTTCTTTGGGTAAAATTTCCGCTTGAATATGGGAAATTAGGGTAGGTTGAGAATCCTTGCGAGGTCTGCCAAGTCCCCGGTGTTGGCCATATTCAATAACTTCAATCTTTGCAAGTTGATGAAATGGCAACTGACTCTCAAGTAATTTGGCTGCGTTGAATGGATCTTCGGCACATGCAAATTCCTGTTGACACAATTTTCGTAGTTGGGATTGTGCCTGGGTATATTTTTTTGTCAGACGTTTTTCCAGTTGTTTGAAGTCAGATTCTTTACGGGGTTCACTTTCTATCACTAGCCACCGTTGTCGCACACTAGCAGAATCATTACAACAGGGGGCAATACGATATCCTGGTATTTTACTTGGTACAAATGCATCAATACTGTTATTTTCTAATAGTTCTTTTGCGGCAGTTAGGGTTGCAGTTACTCGAGATACCCATCTGAATGAGACTATCATCTGCAAATTGTCTTCAGTGTAAAGGGCTGCATCCGCAACAAATAAAGCATCAATTTGCCATTGTTTGTGGAAATATGCCATAAGTGTTCCAAACATGGCAGAATCGACTTCATTATCATGTGCAACTCTTAAAGATAAAGGAATATCTCCATCACCACTCCACATCAAGTCAAGGATAAATTGTTTCAAATCTGGTCGGTGGTCTCTAGAATAACCATATGTAATTGTAATTAATCCTGATTGTGCTGATGGTTCATCATCAGTACCAGTTCCATAATCCCCATGTACATGAAATGAACTTGAATCCAAGTGCAAGCTGTCCATTGTCACTCCAAATCTATCTGCTGCTGATAGCGCGACTCGGATAAAAATTTCCGTTAATCCTGCATCATATAGTTTGTCTAAGACTCTGCCGAAGGGTTCATCGTTCAAATATTCTGGTTGTATTCCCTCTCCTAATAAATGTTCCGTTGCAATCCCTGAAAAGAACTTCTCAAATAAATATAATGGTGCACTGATAAAGCCTAAGCCATTGATAATAATTGCTTTGACCACTTGGACTGCGCTGATTATTTCTTGGGAATGAGTTCCAAACAGTTGGTTGAACAAATCAAGCAAACTCATTTCATCAATAATCCCTGCCACTATGGCTAAGTGCTCGATATCTTGTACTTCGATTTGTGATTCTGAAAAACTCATACTTCAAAAATACAACATTTTGCGATCGCACATGCGGAATGTGGGTTCATTGTTCTCGTATCCCAGAGCTCTGAGTTTACAGAGCCAGCATTGTTAACCAAAATATCTATGTCTCCCAAATTATTAGGGTGGGACTCTTTTGGTAGTACGGAGTATGATATAAGAATAATAAATGACAAGTCAACCAGAGTAGTATTGACAGCCAAAAATATACTTGATGGAATTGGCTTGTAAAAAGTGAAAAAACAGGAACGGTTCCACACCCTATGCAAGCATCTACATCAAATCAAGGTCTGTTTTGATCACAAGCATGATAACTATTTGAACAGATAGTTAGTTGGTTAGACTCAGACAGCATTTGTGGGTTAGAACACTCCCAGATAGAGAGTAAGTTACTTGAGAATGGATACGAACTCTTGAGACGGTTGTTACAAACAAAGATATTTTGATAAACGCACTCAAGATGAAATAGAGGGAGAGTGTCCAGGCACAGACTCAGTAAACAGAACACACAAGAAAAAATTGTCGCGGAAATTGACCACATTATTTAGCACAGTAATCCCCAATAGAATCGGTTATGGAGGAAGAAAGATAAATACGCTATTTCCTTTGGATGGGGAGTTTAATCACCAGCACAGCAATATTCTCTCTCATGGACTAAGACAGGGATATTATCCATGTGATTGAGTATTTGTGGAAAGCTGCATTTGTGTTTTATTCTCAGACTTCAACACAGGGATAACCTTGGGAGAACAAACGTTTACAGCTTATCCTTGAAGGTAAATCAAGTTCAGTTACCCGAGGTATGCGCCGGAGTGCGACTTTACCCAAACTCACCCCCGAAGAACGTAAACCCGTGGATCCCTGTGCTAGATATTTACTTAACAATGCCAAATACCTCAAATATGACGATTACTTAAAAGCTGGATTTTCCATCGCCACGGGGGTGATTGAGGGTGATTGTCGCCACCTCATAAAAAACAGGATGGATATCACTGGGGCTAGATGGACCATGAGGGGTGCTGAGGCTGTTTGACCCCTGGGCTCTTTATACATCAATGGCGATTGGGATGAGTATTGGCAGTTTCATCTACAACAAGAACATAAACCCAATCACCTGGCTTTGTACTCTAGTGGTATTCCTTTGATGAAGCAAGTTCTCAAAGATAGTTGTTCTACTACCCCTCGAACTCTTCCAAGACCTGTCTTAGGTTATTTTTAAAAAGAAATTACCAGCTAAAGCGGTTGAATCAAGATATCCCATTTGGGCAACAGTGGATTTCGCTGTAATCTAGACTCGACTTGTTTCATAGCTTTCTTTGTTAGAGAAATCCCTTTTTGGTAAACAGTTTTACTTAAACTCAAGATAGGATATAAGCCTTTTGAAGTCATACTTGAAGCCTAGGAAAGCATGACTTCAACATCAACAAACTTCGGCCGCCCCATTCCAATGCTCCTCAAGAATACCCCAACAAGCCTCTATGGGATTGTATTTACTATAGTAAGGAGGATAGTAAAGCAATTGAATTGGTATATTTAGGAGATCAACAAACTCAACCATCCTTTTTTTTTATTGAGTTCTTACTCCACTACTTTCCGGACCATTATCAACTTTAATTTGTATCAGTTCGGTATCCTGCTTTTGTTCTGGTGTCATTGTATTGCACCATTGAATTAGAGTATCAACAATAAAATCCCTGGTTTTATAAGAAGAACTACCAAAGTTAATATAGAATAATTGCCCACTATCTTCATCAAGAATCCCACAGGGAGTATATTTTTCTGTGCATCCCATATCATGACCCTCAGCTTGATTGTCTCCTCTGGTTTTCCACCACGAGAATAACCCCCGATATTAACCGTAGCTTTGCAATCGATGCTTAGTGGTTTGACTTTGAGGCTTGTTTGTTGATTGCGGCTCAAATTCTTTGATGTTGTTGAAGATATGATCCGTTTGTGGAATTTTTTTTGAGGTTTGGCTTTTACTACTTTACGAAGACCATAGACCATTCGATTCAATACTTGTGCCATTGTACTGGCGCAAGGCAATTGCTCCTGGCTAAATCCCTGTTCTTTGAGTTTTTCTAGTGCAGATGTTGCTGTTAACCGGGTATAGGCTAAGGAAGTTTTAAATGTTGGGTCTTGTTGAGAATCAGATTGTGCAATTTGTGGCAGTGATAATGCCACAAGAGGTTGTTTATCCTCCCAAGGCTTTGCTGTGCTAAAGGCTGATTGTAATCCCACACAGATTATCCCTGTTCTTTTTTCCCCTAACCCTAACTCTATATTTTCTCTACCCCAAGGAAATACTGTTTGTGCTAACCTTGCTCTACCTTGCTAATATTTCAACGTCATCTCAGGTTGAAAGCCCCGACGTTCTACTCCATTCATTTTCCATGCTGCCAAGGGCAAGTCTTCTATTTGTTTGTGATCTTGTTAATGATTTGGGTTACTCTGGTGGGTCTAGCATACTCCAAAATACTTGCCCCTGTTTTTTTTACTGATCAACATTACATCTTACTTTCATTGGTAAATTCTTTCTTATAAATCACCTAAGTTCCACTCCTCGTCTTACTAAAAGAGTTCCACCCAAATAATTCGTGTTCGCTAGTATTTTGGCTTGTACCTGGTCAAAACAACTCAAATTCAAGGTATATACTTGAATCATCGCTCCTATAGAAGCCATTTAGGATCTTTTCTTGAAATGCCAACGCTTTAGTAAAGCCGTTTTAACCAACCTAGTAACTATGGGGATTCAATAAACCGAGAAATCATGAGAAATGACTGTAATAACCATAAAAACCAGATGGGTATTGGACTTTTACCTTGCTAGACGTTGCTGAATCAGGGGATGATTTCACTAAATTTTCAACGATTTCTCAATGGTTTCAAACGCTAATTGATCCCGCACTTATGCAACGCCCCTTGGTAAATAGATCCCAAATAGGTTCTATATGTTTGGCAACAACTGTCTCTATTAATTTTGTAATAGGAGGGCTAACCTGGGCTATATAAATTTTCGTCTTTGCAAATACCAGAGCTATCGCTTTTCCTATTCCACTATTTGCCCCAGTGATGAAGGCACGTCGTTTCTGCTCAACACTCATGCTGTTTTGTTAGTTGTTTGGCAGTTTGTTCATTCCATTGACACTTAGCTACTCTGGCTTTGAGATTTGCACCCTGTCAAACACATCTCAAAGCCAGAGTAGCTTATAGTGACAAGTGCTACACTGCTCTGACATAATTGGCATTGTTATGGGTTATGACACAAACTGTCCGCATAAGCGATCCGAGGACAAATATAGTTGCCAGGTCTGAACAAAAGTAATCTTACAACCCTGGTAAGCCAGTAATTTAGCGCAGTCATTTCCATCAAGTACACCCGAGGGTGACCTGGAACTCGACGGATTTAGGTTGTAATAAGCTATAGCAATAAGGTTAATAATGTCCGGCTGTAGAATTAATCTCAGTGTTAGATATACAAATAAGCTGATCTATAAACGCTATCAGCTTTCCATTTGCCAAAGAATTTAAAAACCTACGCTAAATTCAGACTTGTTAAGAATTCTTACAGACCATAGGTAATTACAGCACTGGTGTGAGCTCAATTAATTAAATTTAATGCTAGTGGTGAGAATGTTCGGTAAAAACACCGGTTTTGCGGAATTTATCATACCTTTGTTGCTGTCTTTCCTGGGTGCTGAGATGGGCAAGCTCTCCTAAATTTTCTAGCAGAGCTTCCTTAAGAATTGTAGCTGCGGCTAGGGGATCAGCATGGGCTCCACCAGACGGCTCAGTCAGGATTTGATCAATGATACCTAGTTCTTTGAGGTCATGGGAAGTAATTTTTAACGCAACCGCAGCTTGGGGGGATTTACTCGCGTCTTTCCATAGAATAGCCGCACAGGCTTCTGGGGTGGCGACGGTATAAACAGCGTGTTCAAACATGAGTAAGCGATCGCCCACTCCAATACCCAAAGCACCACCGGAACCACCTTCACCGATAACGGTACAAATAATCGGCACTTCAAAGCGGAACATTTCCCGGAGATTATAAGCGATCGCCTCTCCTTGTCCTTGGTGTTCAGCTTCTATGCCAGCCCAGGCTCCTGGGGTATCAATAAAGGTAATTATAGGCATACCAAACTTATTGGCATGTTCCATCAACCTTAATGCTTTGCGATAGCCTCCAGGGGAAGCCATACCAAAGTTCCGAGCCACATTATCCTTCGTATCCCGGCCTTTTTGATGACCTAAGAATACAACTGGCTGTCCATCTAAACGACCAACACCACCCACCAAAGCTGGGTCGTCGTAACCACAGCGATCGCCATGCAACTCCATCCATTCATCACTAATTGCCTGAATGTAGTCTAAAGTACTAGGACGACGGGGATGACGAGCAACCTGTAGCCTTTGGGAAGGAGATAGGCTGGTGAAAATTTCTTCACGCAGTTGCTGGGCGCGGGTTTCTAACTGACGAATTTGAGCCGATACATCAACGCCATTTTCTTCTGCTATTTCCCGAATCTGTTCAATTCGATTTGCCAGTTCTGCCAGGGGTTTTTCAAAATCTAACAGTAGCGGTTTACGCTCGGTAGTTGCCATCTTAAGAGTTATTTTCTATTGAGTGTGGGGTTATGGGCTATGAGTTATGAATTATGAAAATTTTGAATTTGCAACTCATACCTCATGAAACAAAGATGCTAAACCAGCAGAGGTCTAAATCCGTGTTTTAGCGATAAATGACCAATCTGCTCCATTTTTTCTACGGTAATCTGATTTCGCCCCCAAGAAAAGTTAGTGTATAACTTCTCAAACTCCAGCAGCATGGATTCAGCAAAACAAGCAAATAATTGTCTGCCTGGAACATCCATATTCACAATTTGCATGATTTTCCAGTCAATATCTAGGGAATGTTCCACAATTCCCCCATTGAGTACACGAACCTCTGGATGTTGAAGTTTTGTTGCTAAATTTTTAGGATAACCACCATCAATCAATAAACAGGGTTTCTTAAAGGTATGGCTATCTATATCTAAACCTTTGGGCATACTAGCTACCCAAACCACAATATCAGCCAGGGGCAGCCCAGATTCTAATGGCATAATTTTGCCACGCCCTAGTTCTGATTGCAGTTCTTGCAATCTATCTTGATTGCGAGCAATTAACAAGAAATCTTGGACATCTGTTTTTTTATCTAGCCATCGACAAACTGCACTACCTATATCTCCCGTGGCTCCACAAACTGCTACAGTTGCTTGGGATAAGTCAATACCTACTTGTTCTGATGCTTGTTCTACCTGCCGACAGATAATATATGCTGTGTGTGTATTTCCTGTTGTGAAACGTTCAAATTCCAATTCCACATTACGCACTTGGCGAAATTGCTCTAATTTGAAATTCTCGAAAATAATTGAGGAAAAACCACCCAAAGCCGTAATATCAATGCCATGCTTTTGGGCATGAGCCATGGCATTTAAAATTTTGCGAGTTGCTGCCTTTATCCTTCTATTGGCAAGCATTTCTGGCAAAAAGCAAGATTCAAGATAACGACCTTCGATTGTTTGTCCTGTTACGCTAGTAACAGTAATGTTATCTACTATCTGCGGTGGGGCGCTGCACCAAAAGTCAAGCCCTTGATCGGCATATTCCGGATATCCCAAATCCCTGGCGACTAATTGAGCGTGTTGTAAACTCGTAAGATGTCCAATAAGACCAAACATGAACTATTTTATTTCAGCGTGTGCTTTTGTAAAAGCTGGCTAGTAATTTAGGTTAAGATGTCACTAAGTTCTAAAAATACTACACAAAGGGGTTAGTGATCGCAATTTTGGATTTTAGATTGTAATATTTCCCTATTCCCCTTGCCTCCTATGCTCCTTTCATTTCTAGACAGCAGGGGTAATAAGAAAATCACCCCTTGACTCTAATTAAGCTGCTCTCAATCCATATGCTGATAGACGCATGATGTCACGGGTTGTAAATCCGATATTACTTAAAGCTTCTCCGTATTGAATCATAAAATCTTCGACCAAAGCTTCTTTTTCCATTGCTAGAATTGCGGCATCATTTTCTACAGAGTTGAGCATTTTCCAGACAATGGGAAGGTTATGGCGATTAGCTTCCTCTAATTCTGCCTTAGAATCTTCAAAGTTTTCTTTCAGCCATACTTCACCAAAATTCAAGTGGCTATATTCATCTTTAACTACACTCTCAGTAATTTTACGAGCAAAGTCATCTGCTACAGGGATGTAAATATTGTATGCAGCGATCGCAAAGCATTCAATAATTAAAGATTGGATTAATAGGCAGGTGACGATTTTTCCCTCAGCCGCAGCAGTTTGGAAATTTTGATGCAAGTCCGCAAAAAAATCCTGGGCAAATTTCATATCGGGGGTAACTTGCAAATTGCGTCCGCAGGCTTCAAAGCCTTTTTTGTGACGATTTTCCATTTTTGACAAGCGAATCAGCTGTTCGCTGTGTTCTGGAAGCAGTTCAGCTAAGGTGATGTAATTTTCATGTGCTTCTTGTTCCCCTTCAATTACGATCGCATTAATGCGACTATAAGCATCTTTATATATCTCACTGGAAAAATCAATTTCGGACTGGGTTGCAAGCTGCTGCATCGTCATCTTTACTCCTAGATATTATCAGGCATTTCAAACTAAACGTTTAATTTATCCCATAAATAGAGGGTAACGTTTGGGAAATTTTGACTAGACTTACAAAATGAAAAATCGAATTGTAAGGGATGGGATGTATGAATTCATGAAGCTGAGAGAATGGGGAAAAATTTATGATTACCCTGGTATTCAGCAGAGAAAACCAAGGGCTAACCCCGGCACTACCCACTGATGAATAGTGTGTAACCTTATTTTTTCATCACTGAGGGTGATTTCATCTAACTTCACAAACCACTATGTAATAGATTAGCCTTTGGAGGGGTATATACTCTAGTGTGAACTAATAAATGATTGAATGTATTGATATCTAAATCTAATTGGCAGCCTAAGTATTCCTTATGGTTATAGTTAAGTAGCAATTTACCAGTAGTTGGTCTTTCAATCATGTCAGCAGTTACTCTCTCTACTTTACCAGTGCTGCTCGTTAGGTTATTCAATGTCGATGGTTGATAGCCAGGGTAAGCGCATATCAAATTCTATTGACAAGCGGCTTGAGAGGTATCATCATGTTGGAATAAACAAGCAGTAAGAACAGTCAGCATATAATTATTATTCATAACGGCTCCATTAGATTTTTAGCGATTACTACGTTTCAAAGATTGCTCTAGGTTTAAAGCATTAAGAGCTATTCGCCGCAGAAGTGCTAAGGTTTGTGGAGGATGACCAGTACGGACACCACAAGCATTTTCAGAAAAAGTGACATCTAAAGTCGAATGCAACCCATTTTCCACACCCCAATGAAGACGAATCACTTGTCCTAAGTTACGAGCATCACAATTTAAACTAGTTAGATAAAACTGAACTTCACGGGTTGTTTTATTGCAAAGATGTCGTACCCGCACAACCATGACAACGCATTTAAGACCAAGCCAATTGTCTTGGTTATGCAAAGTTTGCAGTTGAGAAATAGGAACACACCAAAATTGACGTTTTTCAGTACGATGATGACCTTTATCTACCCGTTTATAATAAGTATGGATAATACCTTTTAAGCCTTGATATAAATGTTGCTCAAACCAATTTTTCACTTATCCGTAAAGTGTAGGATGATTCCCTTTGAGTTCTAAAACATAATCTGCATTTGCATTAAAGATTTGGGATGCAATTGCTGTTTGCGTACCCATGGCATCAATTATAGTAATAGATCCAGCGATGTCTAATAATTCGAATAATGCAGAGATTGCTGTAATTTTATTCGATTGATTTATCCTCTTTTTTTACTTGTCCTAAAACAAGACTATGTTCACTTGACCATGCACTAACTAGATGGGCGTTGCATAAGTGCGGGATGAATTAGCGTTTGAAACCATTGAGAAATCGTTGAAAATTTAGTGAAATCATCCCCTGATTCAGCAAGACCTATCTTTCTTCCTCCATAACCGATTCTATTGGCGATTATTGTGTCAAATAATGTGGTCAATTTCGGCGACAATTTTTTCTTGTGTGTTCTATTTACTGAGTCTGTGCCTGCACACTCTTCTTCTATTTCATCTTGAGTCCGTTTATAAAAATATCTTTGTTTGTAACAAGCGTCTCAAGAGTTCGTATCCATTCTCAAGTAACTTACTCTCTATCTGGGAGTGTTCTAACCCACAAATGCTGTCTGAGTCTAACCAACTAACTATCTGTTCAAATAGTTCTCGTGCTTGTGACCAAAACATACGTTGATTTGATGTAGATCCTTGCATAGGGTGTGGAACTATTCCTGGTTTTTTTACTTTTTACAAGCCAATTCCATCAAGTACATTTTTGGCTGTCAATACTACTCTGGTTGACTTGTCATTTATTATTCTTATATCATACTCCATACGACCAAAAGAGTCGCACCCATTTAAATTTTGAAAATTTCCTAATCAATAACGCAGGATCTGGAATTATTTTGACCAAAAATTTATTAAATTCAAAATAGAAGATAAAATTCTCGCGTTACCGCATCCACTATAGTTTTAGATAGAGAATACTGGCTAATTCTATTCCCATTATGCCGGTATGAGTCTCATTATCAACATAAATGTGATATCTGGTACATACTCATGAACAATTACTCTGCTATTTAAAAGCTTCAGGCAGAGAATCTATTTAGATAGATCGACAAAACTAGTAGAAACAAAGAGTCAAAACATGAAAAAAGTAGAAGCTATTATCCGTCCTTTTAAGCTTGATGAAGTCAAAATTGCTTTAGTCAATGCTGGTATTGTAGGTATGACTGTTTCAGAAGTGAGAGGATTTGGTAGGCAAAAAGGACAAACTGAGCGATACCGTGGTTCCGAGTATACCGTTGAGTTCTTACAAAAATTGAAATTACAGCTGGTGGTAGAAGATGATCAAGTAGATATGGTGGTAGAAAAAATTATCTCTGCTGCTCGTACTGGCGAAATTGGCGATGGTAAGATTTTTATTTCTCCGGTTAGTGATGTAGTTAGAATCCGCACTGGAGAAAAAGACATAGAAGCTGTGTAATTTTATTCTGGGTGATGGGATTATGTGTTTAAACTCATATCACCTCATCACCTTAGGTTATGAGGTAAAAGTGATCTTACCTACCAGTTACAAGCGCGTAAGCCTTTTGCCTCTAAGGTGAATTTGCAAGAGTAGAAACGCAGGGTTTTTGGTTTACCTGATCATTTTAATTCTGGAAATAACCTTGATCAATTTAGATCTTTAATGTTGCCAACTGGGGTAATAAAGCTGCAAATGCTCTACCCCGGTGGCTTAAGGAAATTTTTTGTTCGGGGGACATTTCAGCAAAGGTTAACGATTGCTCTGGGACAAAAAAAATGGGATCGTAGCCAAATCCAGCTTCACCACGAGGTATACGGAGAATTTCACCATGACAAATTCCCTCTGATTGTAATGCGATCGCACCATCAGGATTCGCGAGCGCAATTGCACACACAAACTTTGCTTGGCGATTGGTTTTATTTTCTAACTCTCCTAGTAGGCGATCAATGCGATCGCTATCGGTTTTGGCATAACGGGCAGAATGTATTCCTGGCGCGCCATTAAGAGCATCTACAGCTAAACCTGAATCATCTGCTATTGCCCATTTCCCCATAGCTAATGCCACCTGAGAGGCTTTGAGATGGGCGTTTGCCATAAATGTATCCCCTGTTTCTTCTATCTCTATTTCTGGTGATTTTAGGGTTAATTCCCAACGAAAATCGTCCAGATAGGCTTGCATTTCTTTGAGCTTCCCTGGATTACTAGTAGCGACTACAAGTGATGTCATGGAAATGGCTATGTATAAATTATAGAATATTGAGACTTGAAATTTGAACTCTCAAGGAAGATGGGGTAAAGGTGTGTTCATGTCTGACACTTAGGGTGCGGAATGTGGGTTATTAACATAATCCTATTAATTTACTAGAAGTTTGCTGCGTATATATTCCCAACCAAAGATAAAAATAATATCTTGTAATTTATATTGGGTGCGACTCTTTTGGGAGTCGAAGTTTCGGAACTAATTCCTGATATGGTGATATCCGAGACTGTACCATATACAGAAGAAGGAAAAAATCTACTACGTATTTACTATCCTACAATACGTTTAAGGGGTTGCTAAGAGTTAATGAAATCACAAAATATGGTTTATACCATTTATTTTGAGCAGTGTAATAAATGTTAAAAAATACTATAGATAAAAGTAATGATTGTTTATTAGATGTTGCTGAAAAGATTCAGATAGAATCTCAGTTTTGTGTTCTTCATCATAAGTACAATCAATTTAGGGCACCTCGAAAATTTGAGTAAGTAACTCGCAATATGAGAGTATAGGGAGAGCAGAAGCTGGGGTTGAATCGGCATGGAAGAAAAAAAAGTCGGGGAAGTTGAACAGCTATACCAGAAGTTAGAAAGCAAAAAGAGCCTGTTGATGAACTTAGACGAGACGCTGCCGTGGTCATAATTTCGTCCGATTTTAGAACAAGTGCAGAAAAAATAATGCTGGGCGAAAGACCATAGATCCCATATTCCTTTATATTTAAGAG
>CBZS010000171.1 GCA_000613065.1 Richelia intracellularis
CAATGGTAGTGAAACAGATCAGGTGATAGCAGTTCATACAGTGTAAAGGTTAAGACCAACAAACGCGGTAGACCCCATAAACGCCTGAAAGTGCTTGCTGCTGACAAAGGCTATCATTCTAAGGATAAGCGCGCTGCTTTACGTATATGTGGTATTTGGCCGCAATGGGCCAAGGGGGTTTGTAAGACAAAGAATAAAAAGGGCAGACCCATTACAATTTCCGTCCCACTTTTTGAACAAGAACCTTGTTCCCCATGGGTTCAAAAAAAATATCGTCGTCTTGTTTGTTGTCAGATGGAAACGAGTTTCAGGTTGTTTTGATGTTTTTTTGTCTATTGCAACAATCCATATTCGGATTAAAAAAATTATATTCGTAGGATAGATTCAAACAAGAGGAATATCCTAGTATTGTAACCCCTAAAATGTCATTAGCTTGTTATTTTTCGCAAAAATCTGAGAAAATGAAAAGAACATGAAAACATTCAGAAAAACTGCTGACTGTGAAAATAGACTCAATTATTGAAGTGAATACCCCTGATAAGGTTGAAAACAGCCCAAATATTAATAGTTCAGAGGAGATTGCTAAATATAGCGATCGGCTTGAGGTGATTTCACCAGAACATGGCAATCAGAAATCGACAGTAGTTTTCGGCACAACATTCTTAACTATATTTCTGGCAGAGATTGGAGACAAAACCCAGCTTTCTACTTTGTTAATTAGTGCAGAATCCCACAAACCATGGATGGTATTTTGTGGTTCTGCCATGGCTTTATTAACTACAAGCTTATTGGGTGTACTTGTGGGTAGCTGGATGGCAAGTAAGTTATCCCCCAAGACCATAAATATGGCAGCAGGAGGTATGTTGTTGCTAATTTCCCTGATGCTAATCTGTGATGTTTTTATTGGTTAATCAAAATGTTGATTTTACTTAAATCTAGAGCTAACTTTATTACTAGTTTATCGGTATGAAAAATAATAGCTCATTCAAGATAATACAGCTTACTGCAAGTTAATCATATAGGTCTACGAGCAAGTAAATAGCGGCCAGATACTCGTATAAGAAACAACTTTTCCGGCAAAGAACATAACGACTTAACTCACAACTGTAATGATAGACTGGCATCTGATTGGACTAAGCTTTGTCACCGTATTTTTATCCGAGCTAGGGGATAAGAGTCAATTAGCAGCGATCGCCCTATCTGGACGTTCTCAAGCACCTCGTTCAGTTTTTTTTGGTACGGCATCAGCCTTAATTTTAACTAGCCTTATAGGAGCATTAGCAGGGGGAGCAGTAGCAAAATTTTTACCCACAAAGTTATTGAAGATAATTGCTGCAGTGGGTTTTGCCGTTCTTGCCATCAAACTACTCTTTTTCGATGATAAAGAATCTGAGTCGGAATAAATTCAAAATGCTTTAACCCTTCTTCCTCCCCCCCTAACTTTTCCCCTTTAAGCATTATCTAGCAAGTACCAAATCACCCTATGATAAATAACGCGGTGATTGAAAATACTTAAAGAATAATGGAAATATTGCCAGAAAACTTGCAAGCTTTAAAAGGAAAAGTAGCAATTGTCACTGGTGCGTCAAGGGGCATTGGTAAAGCTATCGCTCAAGAATTAGCTCAGTTAGGTGCAAATGTAGTTGTGAACTATGCTAGTTCTAGTCCAGCTGCGGAAGAACTAGTTGCAGAAATTACTTCGGCTGGAGGTAGTGCTATTCCTCTCCAAGCTGATGTGTCTAAACCTGAACAGGTAGACTCATTATTCAACACAGCGATCGATAAATATAAAAGTATTGATATTTTGGTCAACAATGCAGGCATTACCCGTGACACATTGTTATTGCGGATGAAACCAGAGGATTGGCAAGCCGTCATTGATTTGAACCTCACAGGGGTATTTTTATCTACCCGTGCAGCCAGCAAAACTATGCTCAAACAGCGATCGGGACGGATAATTAATATTGCTTCTGTTGCTGGACAAATGGGTAATCCTGGACAAGCAAACTATAGCGCGGCTAAAGCTGGGGTTATTGGTTTTACTAAAACTGTGGCGAAAGAATTCGCTTCCCGTGGAATTACGGTAAATGCGGTAGCCCCTGGTTTTATTGCTACAGATATGACACAAAATCTTAAATCATCAGAAGAGATTCTTAAGTTTATTCCCCTTGGTCGCTTCGGACAGGCAGAAGAAATTGCGGGTATGGTACGTTTTTTAGCGGCAGATATTGCCGCAGCCTATATTACCGGACAAGTCTTTAACGTTGATGGTGGTATGTTCATGGCTTAAAAGTAAAGATTGAGGGAGTTATAGCGCTGATGACTGACAGTTGTTAAAATTTCATTACCTTATCTCCTTTGCTCCCTTTTGCTCCTTGTTCCATTACCTGCTTCAGTCTTTCATGGCTCTCATTCTCTGCCAAACGGTAAAACCTAAGAGTAAAATAACCCCGGCAGTAGTAACCAAAATGACAGGTATACTCATACCTTGTACGTTCATTGCTACCAGGTTACAGCCCAAAGTTATTGACCATAAAGTTAAAGCTGCACGACGTTGGGACAAACCCCAAGCTAAAAGACGATGATGTAAATGGTCTTTTCCTGGGGTACTCATGGGATTTTTGCCTGCCATTAATCGCCGTATTATGACCTGGGTAGTATCTAATACAGGTAATAACAGGAATAAGACCGGAGGGACTAAAGCTACTAAGGTTGAGACTTGTAGCTTACCCAAAATTGTGGTTGCTGCCAATACATAGCCAAAAAAGTAGGCTCCAGCATCACCCATAATAATATGTGAAGGATGGAAATTATGGCGTAAAAAACCGAGGGAACCACCTCCAAGGGCAGCCAAAACCAAAGTAGCAGCAGCACGGTTGGGAAATTGGGCAGAAACAGCCAACAAGCTCATCGCGGTGATAAAACTAACTCCCCCAACTAAACCATCCATACCGTCCATTAAATTAATAGCGTTAGTAATCCCCACTACCCACAACACAGTCAAAATGATTGAAAGTATAGAATCTACAGGGGTTCCCAATGCTACTTCTAGTCTAATGTCATTTCCCACCAATAATAATGCCGTTAGCACTTGTACCAGTAAGCGTACAGAAGGTGGTAAATCAAATTGGTCATCAATAAAGCCTACCAAAACTAGAATGGAACCTCCTAATAGTACTGTTAGTACCTGTGCTAATACATTTTGCAATTCAATCGGTCGTAACAAACTAGCTAGCACCAACGCCGCTACAACCCCAGCGTAAATTGCCAAACCACCTGCATTGGGTAAGGGTTCTTGATTGATACGACGGGCGTTGGGTTCATCTGCCCAACCAACCCTTAGAGCAAATTTTCTCACAGCAGGAATTAAACGCCAGGTTACTACCAAAGCAAATAAAAACGTAAATACCACAGCTAGCCAGCCGGAACCGCCAGGGCTAGCAATACCAATTGCCTTCAGGGAGTTGTATATATTCATTCCCTAATCTAAGTACTAATAAGGATTTTTAACAGGACGTTCAACAGTATACTAATCGATTTTTGATGATTGATCGGGAATTCCCCTGTTTTAGGGGTTAGCACTCGTTGCCTGGGAGTGCTAAATTGTCTAATGGAAGTGATAAAGAAGTCAAACATGGCAAAAATAGTTTCCTTTGATGAAGATTCACGTCGGTCACTAGAGCGGGGAATTAATTCCCTCGCGGACGCAGTGAAAATTACCTTAGGACCAAAGGGTCGTAATGTTCTGTTAGAAAAGAAATTTGGTACACCTCAAATAGTCAATGATGGTATTACCGTTGCCAAAGAAATTGAGCTAGAAGATCCTTTAGAAAATACCGGGGCTAAGTTAATCCAAGAAGTTGCTTCCAAAACCAAGGAAGTTGCTGGGGATGGGACTACTACTGCTACAGTTTTAGCCCAAGCCATGATTCGGGAAGGATTAAAGAATGTCGCAGCAGGAGCAAATCCTGTAGCTGTTAGACAAGGGATTGAGAAAACCGTCGAATATCTAGTTAAGGAAATTGCCGCGTTCGCAAAACCAGTTGAAGGAGATGCTATCGCTCAAGTAGCTACGGTTTCTGCTGGTAATGACGAAGAAGTCGGTACAATGATTGCGGAAGCCATGGCTAAGGTGACCAAGGATGGCGTAATTACGGTAGAAGAATCTAAATCCTTGAGCACTGAGCTAGAAGTAGTGGAAGGGATGCAAATCGATCGCGGTTATATATCTCCTTATTTCATTACTAATAATGAACGGATGACGGTAGAGTTAGACAACGCTCGTATCCTCATTACCGATAAAAAAATCAGCAATATTCAAGATTTAGTAGGCGTTCTGGAAAAAGTTGCTAAGGCTGGTCAACCTTTATTAATCATTGCTGAGGATATAGAAGGTGAAGCCCTCGCTACTTTGGTTGTAAATAAAGCCAGAGGTGTATTATCCGTATGTGCTATTAAGGCTCCCGGATTTGGCGAACGCCGTAAAGCCATGTTGGAAGATATTGCTATTTTGACTGGCGGACAGCTAATTTCGGAAGAAATTGGTTTAAGTTTAGATAACGCTTCTTTAGACATGCTGGGAACAGCACGTAAAATTGAAATTGATAAAGAAAATACCACCATTGTTGCGGCTGGGGATCACAAAGCTGATGTGCAAAAGCGCATCGAACAAGTTCGCAAGCAACTGGAGGTAACTGATTCTGAATATGATAAAGAAAAACTGCAAGAACGCATCGCCAAGTTAGCTGGTGGTGTAGCAGTAATTAAAGTTGGTGCAGCTACAGAAACTGAATTAAAAGACCGCAAGTTGCGCATTCAAGATGCTCTGAATGCAACTAAGGCAGCCGTGGAAGAAGGAATTGTTCCTGGTGGTGGCACAACCTTAATTCATTTGACTACTAAGGTTGATGCGATTAAAAACAGCCTTACAGAAGAAGCACAAATTGGTGCAGATATTGTGGCACGTTCTTTAGATATGCCTTTGCGTCAGATGGCTGATAATGCTGGTGCTGAAGGTTCTGTAGTCGTAGATAAGGTACGTGGTACAGAATTTAACATTGGTTATAATGCCATTACTGGGGAATACCAAGACATGATTGCGGCAGGAATTATTGACCCTGCTAAAGTTGTCCGTTCTGCTTTACAAAATGCCGCTTCCATTGCTTCCATGGTATTAACCACAGAAGCCATCGTTGCTGAAATACCCGAGAAAGAACCTGCTGGTGCTCCTGATATGGGCGGCATGGGCGGCATGGGTGGCATGGGCGGCATGGGTGGCATGGGCGGCATGGGTGGCATGGGTATGCCTGGTATGGGTATGATGTAGTTCCCACCCTAAATTGATGCTGTCCTGTCCTGTCCTAATTTAATAAAAGAGGAAAAGGTATGGGGGTAAAGGTGCTAAGCTTGGGAGAAGTATTAGCACTATTTACCCTTTTTTCACCCACATCATTAAGTAGGGTTTGACGATCACAAAAGTTGTATTTGCTGGCAAACTTGAGATGAGTTTTGGTGATGAATATAGAGAGTTTTCAGGAGTGTAGGGTAAACCTTGAGTTTATTCAGTAATTAACAAATCTACGGAAACCTCACCTCGACGAAGCTAAAGTATTTGTGGGATAAGACGTTGCTGAATCAGGGGATGATTTCACGAAATTTTCAACGATTTCTAAATGGTTTCAAACCCTAATTCATCCCCTGATTCAGCAACGCCTCAATTACTTTTCCTCTGCCCCTGCATGAGAGCCCACATTCCGCAGGTGCGAACGCAAAATATTGTATTTTTGAAGTATGAGTTTTTCAGAATCACAAATTAAAGTACAAGAGATCCAGGACTTAGGCTTAGTGGCAGGGATTATTGATGAAATGAGTTTGGTTGATTTGTTCAACCAAACTCATTTCATCAATAAATCATCAGCGCAGGCCAAGAGATCAAAGCAATGATTATCAATGGCTTAGGCTTTATCAGTGCACCACTATATTTATTTAAGAAGTTCTTTTAAGGGATTGCAACGGAACATTTATTGGGAGAGGGAATACAACCAGAACATTTGAACGATGAATCCTTGGGCAGAGTGTTAGAGAAACTATATGATGCAGGATTAACGGAAATTTTTATCCGAGTCCCACTATCAGCAGCAGATAGATTTGGAGTGAAAATGGACAGCTTCCACTTCGATTCAAGTTCATTTCATGTACATGAGGATTATGGAACTGGTACTGATGATGAAGCATCAGCACAATCAGGATTAATTACAATTACATATGGTTATTCTAGACACCAGCGACGAGATTTGAAACAATTTATCCTTGACTTGATGTGGAGTGGTCATGGAGATATTCCTTTATATTTAAGACTTGCACATGGTCATGAAGTCGATTCTGCCATGTTTAGAACACTTATGGCAGATCTCAACAAACAATGGCAAATTGATGCTTTATTTGTTGCAAATGCAGCCCTTTACACTGGGGAGCGACTCTTTTGGTAGTACGGAATATGATATAAGAATAATAAATGACAAGTCAACCAGAGTCGTATTGACAGCCAAAAATGTACTTGATGGAATTGGCTTGTAAAAAGTGAAAAAACAGGAACAGTTGCACACTCTATGCAAGGATCTACATCAAATCAAGGTATGTTTTAGTCACAAGCACGAGAACTATTTGAAGAGATCGTTCGTTGGTTAGAGTCAGACAGCATTTGTGGCTTAGAACAATCCCAGATAGGGAGTAAGTAACTTGAGAATGCATAATAGGGACTATTGAGACGGTTGTTACAAACAAAGATATTTTGATAAACGCAGTCAATATGAAATACACGGAGAGTGTGCAGGCACAGACTCAGTAAACAGAACACACAAGAAAAAATTGTCGCGGAAATTAACCACATTATTTGGCACACTAATCGCCAATAGAATCGGTTATGGAGAAAGAAAGATAAATACGCTATTTCCTTTGGATGGGGAGTTTAATCTACCAGCACAGCAATATTCTCATGAACTAAGACAGCGAGTAGCAATAAAAGTAGCCCGTTCGGGATTTAGAGAAACAACAGCAATCATAGAAAAAACAACAGCAGCCAAAATAGGTAAGCGACAAGCAGAAGAACTGGCTTACCATAGTGCTTCAGATTTTGATGATTTCTACCACCAGCAACAAGCTCAGTCAAAACAGTTGCAAGACACAGGAGAAATAGTCCTAATTAGCGCGGATGGGAAGGATGTTGTAGCCCGAACATCGGACTTACGTACCAATACTCAAAAACGAGCCTTAGCTTCAAGCAAAAAGTTAAACAAAGGCTTAACAAAGGGTGAAAAGTACAACCCAAAGCTAATGGCGACAGTAGCTAGTGTTTATATAATTAATTCCTTTGTACGTAGACCCCAACAAATCGTTAACCCATCCGATGAAGATAGGAAAATTAAGCGACCTCGACCAATTGGTAAGCGTCTTTGGGCTTCTTTAGCGAAAGAGCCCGAAAAGGTTATTTCGCTAAAGAAGCCTTTGATGAGGCAATCTTCCGTGACAAAAACAAACACAAACGTTTATGTGCCTTAGTTGATGGCAATGAGAAACAATTATCCTTGCTAAATAAATTTGCAAAAAAACAGAATATCAACTTAACAATTGTCCTAGATATTATCCATGTGATTGAGTATTTGTGGAAAGCTGCATTTGTCTTTTATTCTCACATTTCAACACAGTCAGAAGCTTGGGTGAGGAAACGTTGACAGCTTATCCTTAAAGGTAAATCAAGTTCAGTTGCCCCAGGTATGCGCCGGAGTGCGACTTTACCCAAACTCACCCCCCAAGAACGTAAACCCGTGGATACCTGTGCTAGATATTTACTTAACAATGCCAAATACCTCAAATCTGAGGATTACTTAAAAGCTGGATTTCCCATCGCCACGGGGGTGATTGAGGGTGCTTGTCGCCACCTCATTAAAAACAGACAGGGTGGATATCACTGGGGCTAGATGGACCATCAGGGGTGGTGAAGCTGTTTTACCCCTGGGTTCTTTATACATCAGTAGGGATTGGGGTGAGTATTGGCAGTTTCATCTACAACAAGAACATAAACCCAATCACCTGGCTTTGTACTCTAGTGGTATTCCTTTGATCAAGCAAGTTTTCAAAGCTCGTTGTTCTACTACCCCTCCACCTCTTCCAATACCTGTCTAAGTTCCAATCCCCGGCTTACTAAAAGAGTCACACCCTTTAGAGTGAAAACAATTTGCAGATGATAGTCTCATTCAGATGGGTATCTCCAGTCCCTGGAACTCTAACTGCCGGAAAATAACTATTAGAAAAGAACAGTATTGATGGATTTGTACCAAGTAAGATCCCAGGATATCATATTGCCCTCTGTTGTAATGATTATGGTGGTGTGCGACAACGGTGGCTAGTGATAGAAAGTGAAGCCCGTAAAGAATCTGACTTAAAACAACTGGAAAAACGTCTGACCAAAAAATATACCCAGGCACAATCCCAACTACGAAAATTGTGTCAACAGGAATTTGCATCTGCCGAAGATGTATTCAACGCAGCCAAATGACTGGAAAGTCAGTTGCCATTTCATCAACTTACATGCAAATATTGAAGTTATTGAATATGCTTAACACCGGGGAGGTGGTAGACCTGGCAAGGATTCTCAACCTACCTTAATATCCCATATTCAAGCCGAATTTGTACCCAAAGAAACTGCAATTACCATTGCCACAGAACAGTCTGGCAGGTTTATTCTTACCACCAATGTTCTTGATGCTGACAAACTTAGCAACGAAGATGTTTTACGTGAATATAAGGCAGAAAAATCTACAGAACGTGGTTTTCAGTTTTTCAAAGAGCGATTGTTTTTTACTTCCACTGTGTTTTTAAATTCAAGGAAAAGAGTGGCGGCTTTGGCAATGGTTATGGGTTTGTGTTTGCTAGTTTAGAGCTTAGAGAATCTTTTAAAAGTCGAAGTGAGTTACAAATTATGCAAGTCGCCTGACCATGATACCTCTCATTGCAATATAAATTAAAGTCTCAGAAGTTTCAGGTAGCCTTTCATAGTCCTTACTTAATCTTCTACACAAATTGAGCCACCGGAAAGTTCGTTGTACAACCCAAGTTTTTGGTAAAAGGGTAAAACCCTTCTTTTCTAAGGGTCTGAGAACCACTTCCACAATCCAAGGAAAAACATCGATTATCCAGTGGGCAAAATCTTACCCCCGATATACTCCATCCATCCAGATAGTGTGCAGTCTTTTAACTTTATCTTTCATCTGATAAACCTGCCATAACCTGCACGTTTAGCCCCTGGACGTTCTGGCACACTTGCAGAAGTAACCAAGACTCGCAAAACTAACCCTAACAAGTCAACGAGAATAAATCGGTTACCTCCATCTATTTGTTTTCCTGGGTCGAAACCAACATCCGTACAAATCATGGTTCCGGTTTCAACTGATTGGCCATCAAAGGCTGCTTCCCATGGACTTGGGTCTCGACTGCCTGCTACCCGAACCCATTGATATAGTTTCTCATGAACCTGAAGCCAAGTACACTCTTTGCGCCATCATCTGAAATAGCCATAGACTGTAGATCAAGGTGGAAAATCTCCTGGTAATGCCCGCCATCTACATCCTTGACACAGTACGTATAAAATCGCGTTTACTACTGGGTACATACATGTTGTTGTACGTGAATGACCACCTGGTTTTGCCTCTGGAAACAGCTGTGGGATTAACTCCCAGTGTTCCCACGTTAAATAGCTAGGATAATTCTTAGTCATTTGCTCACGGGGTGCTGTTTTCTATAATTTTCAGCATATGCCTTGTGAGCATTTTTATGATACATCCCACCTTTTAAAACATCCTCTTAGGTCAGAGGGCATTACACTAATCTCTAAAACCAGGATCCCAAACAATTCAAAATCAGTTAGTTAAACCAACTACCACTCCTACTTTACGTTGGGTGTTTCAATCTTTCATGTCAATTAATTTATTAACATTAGCTTCTTTTTAACAGATTTCCAACCTCAGTGAAAAGCGGTGCTGGATTCTACAGTTTTTTGGTGCTCCCTGTGGTAAATATTATCTTCTTTGCTAACTAACCTACGGAATGTGCCTAAGAGAAATCATGTCAATAAATATGCACTACCATGATTTAGTCTTATTCAGTAGGATTGTGAAGTTATCTCACACAAGAAGGAACAGGGAGCAAGAAAAATAGAATAACTGTTATCTAACAACTCTCAATCATCAACATTCCCTTATAAAATACTTTTACCACAAACTTCATTTAGAGAAGATTGCTTCAATCCTCTGTAATGTCCGGGAGTTTTCTGCTGGTGTACCAATAGTTATCCTTAAACCTTCGTGTATTTCACGGACTACAGTACCACTGGTTCTCAATTTTTGATTTATGGTTTTAATGTCAATGTTGGGGGATTGTAATTGCACAAATATAAAATTAGCATCACTATCCCAAACTTTTAGGTTCGCATTTTGGCTGAGGGCTTGGATGAGTTTAGCTCTTTCAGTTAAGATTTGGGGAACTGATTCTAGCAGCATTAATTGACGATTTTCCATGGCAATTAATGCTGCTGCCAGGGAGACACTAGGGAGATTATAAGGTAAACGCACTTTTTCCAAAATTGCGATCGCGTCGGGATGGGCGATGCAATAACCCACACGGTGGCCTGCTAGTCGGAAGGCTTTAGAAAATGTGCGTAATATTATCCAGTTAGGATGTTGTAATAGTTCTGCTCCTAGGGTTGTTTGACTAAATTCAAAGTAAGCTTCATCAATTACTACTAATATATTTTCTGGCAACCTTTTTAACCAATCTATCTCTGCAGTGGTGAGGGCATTACCTGTGGGTGAGTTGGGATGGACAACAAAAACTGTGCGAATGGGGGGATTTTGGGTGTTCTTTATAGCGTTTTCTGCAGCTTGTATATCGATGGCAAAATTACTTTTATCCCTGGTTAAATTCACTACGGGAATACCCAAAGTTTTCGCTAGAATGCCATACATAGAAAATGTAGGTTCGGCAACAATAATAGAACCTTCTCCCTTTAAGCAACTCGCAATTAATAGGGAACGAATCAATTCATCGGAACCATTACCAACGGAAATATTCACAGGGGTGAAGGTATCAGAGGAGAGATGTGCTGATTCATTGACATAAGTTGCGATTGCGTTTTTTAATTTTTCATGTCCACCATCGGGATAGCGATTATTTTCAATTAATTCCTGATATGTCCATACCAATTTTTCCTGTAATTCGAGTGGAAGGTCTTCTGAGCTTTCGTTCGTATCTAATCTATCAATTTGGGTTGAGTCAACAGGTTGAGCTGTATCACTACCGGGGTGAGGTTTGTAAGCACTGAATTGGGCTAAGTCAGAACGAATAAAAGGTAATACCATTTTTGATTTGAGATTTTGCTTAAAGTTGCGATACGGTGAGTGTAGTGTGCTCTTGGCGGTGTACCCCATGAACAACTACCGAATCCGAAGGGGAGTTTCCCCCGTTGGTCAAACTTTTCAAAACGGATTTTGGATGCAATCTCAACTCTAAAATCGTTCGGTTGAGCATAGCCGGAATCCAAGTGTATTTAATTTGCTTCCCAAGAATTAGTCATTATACAGCCTCAAGCTATCTGAGAAAACAAATCAATCGCTTGCCAGATTTCTGCCATCGTGTTTCCTAAAGCATGATCACTATCCAATTCCATCAAATTGACCCAAGGATGTTGACTAGCAAAGTTGCGGCTGGCTTGTATGGGAATCACCTCATCATATTTACCATGGAGAATCAGAGTAGGTAAGGGACGTTGTAATAAATCTTCTTTATATGTCTGGGGATCTGTCACAAAATCATAATTTAATGGTATTTTGCGTCCTTCTCCATAGTGATACACGGGCAGATATTGTTTTTCTTGCCAGTTTTTGATAGTGTTTGCACCCAACCTTGGTAACCAATGGGATAAAAAGCCAAAAGCAGGAGCTAATAAAATAAGTCTTTCCACCTAATTATATTGTTGTCCTAAATGAGCAGCGGTTAAATCTCCTAAACTGGAACCAATGATAGTTGTGGCAATATTTAAAATACTGACTATCTGTTGGACTTGTCGGGAGCTATTTCGCTGGGAAAAATCCCCTTGATTTAAATCTGCAATATTGATAGGGGTATGATATTCGGCGTTGCATAAGTGCGGGATGATTTCACTAAATTTTCAACGATTTGTCAATGGTTTCAAACGCTAATTTATCCCGCACTTATGCAACGCCTGATATACCTTAAAGCGATCGTTAACATAACAAGCCTTCGCAGAATTAGGACTAGAAGCAAAACCGTGGAGTTAAATATATTGCATGAGATAATGATGGGGAGCAGGGAGCAGGGAGCAGGGAGCAGGGAGCAGAGGGGGAGACGCGTAAGCGGCTTGCCGTAGGCTAAAGTGAACAGTAAATTAGTAAATTGATAACTGATGGCTGATAACTGTCAACATTCTCCATTCCCTATTCCCTATTCCCTATTCCCTATTCCCTATTCCCTATTCCCTATTCCCTATTCTCTTTAGCGCATACTCACAAACTCCTCCGCAGAAGACGGATGAATGCCCACGGTAGCATCAAAATCTTTTTTCGTTGCTCCCATTTTGACAGCGATCGCTACTCCTTGGATAATCTCCGCAGCATAATCTCCCACCATATGAGCACCTAAAACTTTATTCGTATTTGCATCCACGATTAATTTCATCATGGTTTTTTCTTCTTGATTGGGTAAGGTGTAAAACATAGGACGGAAACGAGTGCGATAAATTATTACACCGTCTTCTCCTAATTGTTTCTTTGCTGACTCCTCTGTCAATCCCACTGTTGCTGCTTCGGGTTGGGAAAACACAGCCGTAGCTACGTTCTCATGACTAAATACCCGGCGATTACCGCCAAACTCACTATTAGCAAAGGAGCGCCCCTCACCAATTGCTACTGGAGTGAGGTTAATTCTATCCGTAACATCACCGACAGCAAAAATGTTAGGTTGGGAAGTTTGGCTATATTCATTAACAGCGATCGCATTAGTAGATTTATAACCAGGAGCTTCTAGAGAAGTTGTCACTAAATCTACCCCTGCGTTCTCCAAACCTAAGCCCTCGACATTGGGAGTTCTACCAGTAGCAACTAAAAAGGCATCGGCGGTAATTGGTTCTGAGTCTTCCCCAGATAAATTGATTGTTAAACCATTCTCAACTTTCTCTACACTGGTCACCACAGTATTTTGAATGATGCGAATCCCATGATTAACCATTCCCTCTTGAATTTGGGTGCGGATATCTGCATCAAATCCCCGGAGAATCTGCTCTTTGCGGATAATTTGAGTCACCTCACAACCCAAACCCCGCATAATACAAGCAAACTCAGTACCAATATAACCAGCACCAATAATGGCAATATGTTTTGGTTGAGACTGGATATGAAAAATTTCCCTGGAAGTAATGGCGTGTTCCATACCTGGTAAATCAGGCTTAACCGCTTCTCCCCCCACAGCAATTAAAATCTTATCTGCTGTAACTTTTCTATCCCCTACTTTTACGGTATGTTCATCCACCAAAGTCGCGTGACTGGGGATTAATTCCACTCCGGCTTTATCTAGCAAACTAATATGAAGTTGCGAGAGTCTCCTCACTTCTTTATCTATGGATGTAATAAACTTTTCCCAATCTAGTTGAGCTTTTCCTACTTGCCAACCATAACCCGTAGCACTCTCAAACAAAGAGGGAAAATGGGAAGCATATACCATCAATTTTTTGGGCACACAACCACGGATAACGCAAGTTCCACCCACTAAATCACTCTCTGCTATCGCTACCTTTGCCCCATAACTAGCAGCTATCTTAGAAGCCGCCAATCCTCCAGAACCAGCACCAATGACAAATAAATCGTAATCGTAGGCCATAAATCACCGTGTTTTTTTTTTACAAACAAGTATTTTTAATCACTCACTCATTGTTGTTACACCAAGAAGTTACTCAACCCATTGGTGAGAGTTTCACTGTTATGCTATCTTGTCACGCGATTATGTGCTAATTTTGGCGTTGCATAATAGAGGGATGAATTGAGGTGTTCTACTGTGCATTCTCTATACTGCAAGTCTACGAGGATTAGAAAAAATCGGAACCGTCGAGGTAAACAAAATCACATTTGTTTAAATTGCGAACGCCAATTTATAGATATCTATAATCCACCAAAAGGATACTCAAATGAGATCAAACAAGAATGCTTAAAAGCATAGGTTAATGGCTCGGGATTTAGAGCTATTGAACGCCAAAAAGCAGTTCATCACACAACCATAATTAGTTCGGTAAAACAAGTTGGTAAAAAATTGCCAGATGCACTATCAATAGAGGATATCCCAGAAGTTGGAGAACTGGACGAATTAGAAACTTTCGTTGGTTCAAAAAAAACAAAATTTGGTTGTGGACAGCAGTAGACCATTTCCGCGAATGAATTTTAGCTTGGGTACTGGAAGAGCATAGTGCAGAGACCTTTCAACCTTTGTGGGATATTGTCTACCTCTGGAAGTGCTATTTTCATGTTACAGATGGATGGAAAGTTTACGCCAGTTTTGTTGAACCAGGAGACCATATTATTAGCAAAACAATGACCAGAGTAGAAGGGGAAAACACACGTTTACGTCATTATCTCCCACGTCTACATCGAAAAACATTATGCTATTCTAAGTCCGTATATATGCTTAAGTGCTCTATCTTATTGTTATCCAATTAGTTTGAGGATAGAAAAATTCCTATATCTAGTTGATTCATCCCGTACTTATGCAACGCCATTTTTATTTATTAAAATATAAACTTAATACAACTTTAATATGAAGCTGCATAGAAAATAACTTTTAAAATAAAGTTATAAGAGGAGATAGATATTACCTGCTCAAATGTAAGTTGCTCGAACAATTGTTGTATGCGCTCACGTAAATCTTGCAAAGAAGAGAAAAGTTCGTTTTTGAGAGGTTCTTTGAAAAAGTGCCAAAGCCTTTCGATTGGATTAAGTGGAGGGGAATGAGGTGGTTGAAGCAGGGGAATAATATTTTCTGGCCAATTAATCCCACAACTTGTATGAGCAGGAGCTTGGTCAATTTGTAAAATTGCATAATCTTCACCTAACTGCTGAGATAGCCAATCTAAAAACGGTTGAAAACAGTCACCGTTGAGTTTGGGCTATTCCTGTTGGAAATGTTTTCCTGTTAATGGTTCAATTGCACAATAAATCCAAAAATTTTCCCTTTCCCATTAAAGGTCAACAGTTGGCTTTACTCCAGAAGCAGTAATAACTTTTGTTGTGAGGGTTTTCAATCCAACCCTAGTTTCATCCTGACACAAATAATGAACGCACTTCCCCTGTGCTAGATGTTTTTCTAGAAAATTAAGAATGATACCGAGTTTTTTTTTACTCAGATACCAGATTTTCATCTTATTTGTAGCTTTGAGGACGTGGTACTTTTAGTTTTGCTCCTAATCCATATCGAACCAATGCATAAACCGTTCCATACTCAATATCAAGTCCATGCTCTTTTTTCAACCATTCTACTATCCCACGATCCCTACTAAACCCTTTTTCTGTTTTTAACTCCTATATGAATGCTGCGATCGCATCATCATTGATTTTTCGTTTTGCTCCTGCCGCTTTCTTGATTTCTAATAAGCCAGACAGACCAGCAGTTCTATACTTCTGCAACGATATTGTTACTGTTGAAGTATCTCTAGCCAAGGGTTTCCCGATTTCTTGCTGCTCCTTTACTTGTCCACTCGGCATTGAGCCACCACAACATGTGTAGTTTTTCTTTCTGGTTTCTCAATCTGGCTGTCTGTAGCAGTTTTTTTAGTTCCTCTTCGCTCTGTCTGTTCTCAATCTGGCGTTGCATAAGTGCGGGATGAATTAGCGTTTTAAACCATTGAGAAATCGTTGAGAACTTAGTGAAATCATCCCCTGATTCAGCAACGCCCTCAATCTGAAATGGGCGACTCATGAGTATTTAAACCGATCAAGTTTGCTTGGCTCTATTATATGTATCCTCATATTAAATCAATATAAAAAGCAAAGAGTAAGAAACACTCGAACAATATTAGAAGCTGGTTCAGTTTTTACTCCCATGATTGTCATCAACAGTAGTCTTTCTCAGATCAGCGATACAGATCCCAAAAACTATGCCCAGGTTTATTTCCCATATTTGAGAAGTAACACTGATGGCTTTGACCATATAATTTTGCTAGGGTAAAATCCCTTTGGCTTTGAAGATTTGCCATATGGTGGTGATATGAACTATAACGATTTTATTTTTACAGTCAGTGTTGATCCTAGGATTTAGTAATAGTTACTGGGTGGATGGGAAACTGTTTATTCTGCGATCGCATTAAATTTAGTTGTTACTCTTTAGAAAGAGCGATTGCAGTAAAAGATATCAGTTGCAAAAACTTGCTATCGCTCTTCAACCTAGTCATATTTCTTTGTTCTGAGAATATTTAATGTGGTAGCCATCTCACAGGTAAAATCATTCTTAGAAGACACATAATCAAAATACATCCGAAAGCAACCAAAACTATTCTTAATAAATTTCAAATCCCCGATTTGCATTGGTATCGGGGATAATTATGAGTCTTGAAGACAATGGATATTGATTAATTGGCAAAAAATTTAATAAGCATCCTGTAACTCATAAAAGTCAGGAGAAATATAATCCTTGCGTAGGGGCCAGCCTACCCAATCCTCTGGCATCAAAATCCGCTTCAGATTGGGATGCCCTTCATACATAATGCCATACATATCATAGGACTCCCGCTCTTGCCAATCGGCTCCTTTCCAAATCCAATAGACTGAAGGCACCACAGGATTCTCTCTGGGTAGGAATACTTTTATACGTACTTCCTCTGGTTTATCAACATTATCACCTATCTTAATCAAGTGATACATACTAACCAGCTCTTGCCCAGGACCAAGATCAATACCACCTTGACACTGAAGACAGTTAAACCCATAGGCATAAAGTGCTGTAGCAATAGGCAGTAAAAAATCTGCCTCTACCTTAATAATTTCTACCCCAGTGACATCAGCCTCTAAAGACTCATGGGCAAAACCATTTTCTGTCAACCACTGGGAAACTTTACCAGCTTGGACTATGGATTCTTGCTCTGCTGGTACTGGCTTAGATTCTTCAGCCACGGTCAATTTCCTCCTTTTGGGACTGGGAAGTCAACAAAGCTGGTGGTACTGGCATACCCATACGTTCTGTTAGTTCTTTACGTGGAGTATAACGGGCATCTGACTGTAAATACTTACCAGTTAAGATTGTCTCCACTGCCTTCATGTTATGGGTAGTGCTGTAGTAGCGGTGAGTTTGCTTAATCCTACCCCGTTCTTGAATAGAATCATTTGCGATCTTCTTCCGCAGCTTGATAATCGCATCAATAATTGCTTCGGGACGGGGAGGACAACCAGGCAAATAAACATCCACAGGAATCAATTTATCAACCCCACGTACTGCTGTGGGTGAATCTATACTGAACATTCCTCCAGTAATGGTACAAGCTCCCATGGCAATTACATACTTGGGTTCTGGCATTTGTTCGTAAAGACGTACCAACTGTGGTGCCATCTTCATGGTAATTGTGCCCGCAGTAATGATTAAATCCGCTTGCCTGGGGCTCGAACGGGGAATTAACCCAAAACGGTCAAAGTCGAATCTGGAACCAATTAAAGCAGCAAATTCAATGAAACAGCAAGCAGTACCAAATAACATAGGCCACAGACTAGAAAGTCTTGCCCAATTGTACAAGTCATCAACGGTAGTGAGGATGACATTTTCCGATAATTCCTGGGTGACGGCGGGACCACCAATTGGATTGATAATTGTTTCTTGATCCAATTTCTTACCCTTTAAATTTGCATCTAAGACCATTCCAACGCTCCTTTACGCCATGCATAGACAAGAGCAATTACCAGAATTGCAATAAAAATGAGTGCTTCAATAAATGCCAATAAGCCCAGACGATGAAAAGCTACCGCCCAAGGATACAAAAATACCGTCTCCACATCAAAGACAACGAAGACGAGAGCAAACATATAATAACGGATGTTGAACTGAATCCATGCCCCACCAATGGGCTCCATACCAGATTCATAGGTGGTACGCTTTTCTGGATAGCGTCCACTGGGACGTAAAAGTTTCGATGCTGCAAGAGCTAAGGCTGGTACTAGGCTACATAGGAGTAAGAAGCCTAAAAAGTACTCGTAACCACTGAGGACAAACACAATAAATATCTACCGCTTGAAGTTCTAAATAACTCTGTTACCTGCTTTTACATAACATTATATAGTTGCAGGTTGCTGAATTCCGGGAAACAAATACCAAAAGAGATTAGATTCTTTACTACTGCTTATAGAAAAAACTAACTGGTATGTCATAATTTGTAACGTATATTTAATATTTTTTCTAGAAATATCAACTTTGCCAAAGCCATGACTGAACCAGCTGTTGAAACCACAGAACTAGACCGTTATGAATGTCGTGCCTGCGGCTATGTTTACGAACCAGAGAAGGGAGATGACAGACGTAATATTGAACCTGGAACCCAGTTTCCTGAATTACCTATAAATTGGCGTTGTCCAGTGTGTAGTGCCAACAAGAAAGCTTTTGCCAATGTAGGACCTGCGGGTACGGCATCCGGTTTTACAGAAAATATGGGCTATGGCTTTGGTGTGAATAAGTTGACACCCGGTCGGAAAAATTTGCTAATTTTTGGGGCTTTAGCTCTCGGATTCTTATTCTTTATCAGTCTTTATGGCTTGAAGTAAAAGAGCCAAGAAGCAAGGTAAAACTCTGAGAGTTTTTCTCGCTTGAACAGCAGAGTGGTTATGAAGCTTGCTGAATCCATCGCCAAAAGAAGATTGTATACACAATATCAACAAAATACTAACAAGTTAAAAATGGGTTCAATTTTGAGAGAATGGCAAAGATTTGTTGCCTTGTTTGTAGTTTTATTAATCTGTGTCGGTTGTAGCAAAACAGTATCTACAGCCTATAATCCCTGGGAGGTCGTGAAAATTCCCACGGAAGCAAAACTACTAGATGTGGCTTTTGCAGATAAATCCCATGGTTACTTAGTTGGAAGCCAAGCCACTCTATTAGAAACCAAGGATGGTGGTCAAAATTGGCAACGAATAAAATTAGAACTCGATGAACCGAACTATCGCTTTAATGGCATTAGTTTTAAAGGTGAAGAGGGCTGGATTGTGGGAGAGCCTTCCCTAACTCTCCACACTACTGATGGAGGTGCTTCTTGGTCACAAATTCCTTTAAGCGCAAAATTGCCTGGTAGTCCTGTCTCAATTATTGCTTTGGATGCTAATACAGCAGAAATGGCCACTGATGTCGGTGCCATCTATAAAACTACTGATGGCGGTAAAAACTGGAAAGCTCAGGTAGAGCAAGCTGTGGGTATAGTCAGAAACCTGGAACGCTCTGTTGATGGGAAGTATGTGGCAGTTTCGGCTAAAGGTAACTTTTACTCTGTGTGGCAACCTGGTGAAGAAGCTTGGGAACCCCACAACCGCAACAGTTCTCGACGGGTGGAAAACATGGGTTTTACTCAGAATGGACAGATGTGGATGTTAGCTAGGGGTGGACAAGTACAATTTTCCAATCCTGAAAATAGCGAAGAGTGGTTAGATGCAGAATATCCAGAATTTTCCACTAGCTGGGGTTTACTTGACTTAGCTTATCGCACACCAGAAGAAATTTGGGTGAGTGGCGGTAGTGCTAATTTACTTCGCACTACCGATGGTGGTAAGACTTGGGAAAAAGACCGGGATGTGGAAAACGTTCCTGCTAACTTTTACAAAATAGTGTTTCTATCTCCAGAACAGGGATTTGTTATTGGCGATCGCGGCGTCTTACTCAGGTACGATCCTACTGTTGCTACCAAAGATAATTCCGAAGCTGCTTAGGTGGAAACAACAAATTTTGTGAGAAAGAAGTTGCAATTTGTAACTCTTTCTTAACTTTGTAGGATAATAAATATTAATCAACAATCATTGTGAAGGTAGGAATCTAAATGTCAGGTACTACTGGAGAACGTCCATTTTCCGATATCATCACCAGTGTTCGTTACTGGGTGATCCACAGCGTTACCATTCCCGCG
>CBZS010000172.1 GCA_000613065.1 Richelia intracellularis
GGCTGGTTTAGCGTTAGAACAGACAGATAAACGAAAGGAACTACAAACGCAAATTATTCCTATCGCTGAGATGTTCGTACCTGTCTTCTTTGTTACAGTTGGCGCACAAACTGATTTGGGAGCATTAAACGCGGCTATTCCTAGCAATCTAGAAGATTTTATTATGGCAACTTTCCTGATTGTGGTGACTATCTTTGGTAAAGTCATTACAGGCTTTAGGGTTTTTGGTCAACCCCGAAATTAATCGTTTAGCCATTGGTGTGGGTATGATTCCTCCTGGAAACCTGGGCTAATATTCTTAGGTATTGGCTCCAATATTGGTGTTCTTTCTAAGTCACTAGAAGTCTGCAATTATTATGATGGTAATTTTTGACGACTTTT
>CBZS010000173.1 GCA_000613065.1 Richelia intracellularis
CCTGTACGAATTCTGTGAATGGCTTATCTTCAATGGCGGGTGGTTTTTCCTTTTTGGTTTTCGCTGTTGGCTTATCAGCCCCATCCTTTGATCCAATGGGCTTTTTCTTGTTAGTTTCTTCTGCCATAACTGAGGTTTATCTTTTCTCTAACGGAAAAATTAAGTGTTAAGAGTAATAACTAATTATTTACACATTTCTTTGTGAGCATAATTATTAGCGGTCGCGTAATACGGCTTGACATCTAATAATCTGCTCATTTTCAAGTATCTGTCAACTTTATTTTGACATAGCAACAACTAAACTGAAGTTCCCCCGGAGCATATGTACTAAACAGACCTTTAAGCTTTAACCTTCCAAAGCTTGAGGATTTTTACACAAAAGAGCTGTATCCATGTAAATAAAGGTTATCTTAGGTTATTTTTGAAAAATAAATTACCAGCAAAAGCGGTTGAATCAAGATATCCCATTTGGGCAACAGTGGATTTCGCTGTAATCTAGACTCGACTTGTTTCATAGCTTTCTTTGTTAGAGAAATCCTTTTTTGGTAAACAGTTCTACTTAAACTCAAGATAGGATATAAGCCTTTCCAACTCAGACTCGAAGCCCAGGAAAGCATGACTTCAACATCAACAAGCTTCGCCCGCCCCATTGCAATGCTGGTCAAGAATACCCCAACAACCCTCTATAGGATTGTATTTACTATGGTAAGGAGGATAGTAAAGCAATTAAATTGGTATATTTAGGAGATCAACAAACTCAACCATCCTTTTTTTTATTGAATTCTTACTCCACTACTTTCCGGAGCATTCTCAACTTTAATTTGTATCAGTTCGGTATCCTGCTTTTGTTCTGGTGTCATTGTCTTCCAGCATTGAATTAGAGTATCAACAATAAAATCCCTGGTTTTATAAGAAGAACTACCAAAGTTAATATACAATAATTGCCCACTATCTTCATGAAGAATCCCACAGGGAGTATATTTTTCTGTGGATCCCATTTCATGATCCTCAGCTTGATTGTCTCCTCTGGTTTTTCCACCACGAGAATAAGCCCCGATATTAAGGGTACCTTTGCAATCCATACTTAGTCCTTTGAGTTTGAGGCTTGTTTCTTGATTGCGGCTCAAATTCTTTGATGTTGTTGAAGATATCATCCGTTTGTGCAATTTTTTTGAGGTTTGGCTTTTACTAATTTACGAAGACGATAGCCCATTTGATTCAAGACTTGTGCTATTGTACTGGCGCAAGGAAATTGCTCCTGGCTAAATCCCTGTTCTTTGAGTTTTTCTATTGCAGATGTTGCTATTATCCGGTTATAGGCTAAGGAAGTTTAAAATGTTGGGTCTTGTTGAGAATGAGATTCTGCAATTTTTCCCAGGGTTCATGCCACAACAGAAGAGGTTGTTTCTCCTGGCAACGCTTTGCTGTGCTAAAGGCTGATTGTAATCCCACACAGATTATCCCTGTTCTTTTTTCCGGTAACCCTAACTCTATATTTTCTCTACCCCAACCGAATACTGTTTGTGCTAACCTTGCTCTACCTTGGCAATATTTCAACGTCATCTGAGCTTGAAAGCCCCGACGTTCTACTCCATTCATTTTCCATGCTGCCAACCGCAAGTCTTCTATTTATTTGTGAGCTTGTTAATGATTTGGGTTTCTCTGCTGGGTCTAGCATACTCCAAAATACTTGCCCCTATTTTTTTACTCATCAACATTAGATCTTACTTTCATTGGTAAATTCTTTCTTATAAATCACCTTAAGATTTTGAGGGGAGAAAAAGGAAATAATTATAGTCATGTATATAGAACGTATTTCTAACAGAAACTCTCCCCCAGCCATTCTGCTTCCTGAGTCATAGGAATGATTACTAAAGCAAGGATTCGAGAAGACTAAAAAGATCAAGAAGGTTTAGACTGGATTAGCGCTTTAAGAGCGAGCGCCTCCAATCAAGAAATTAGTAGAACAATCAGCTATTCAATTAGCTCTGTTTGATGAACTAAATTTAGCATCAATTAAAAGCTAATATTATCCAGGGGAAAGATTAATAGCTTGTCTAAATCCTTTATTGGCAGCTGAAAGAAAGAAAAATAGAGAAGAATTATTACAAGCAACAGAAAAGGAATTAGATAAAATTGTTGCAGCAACTTCGATAAAAGCTCGTCCACTAAAAGGCGAGGATAATATTGGTGTAAGAGTTGGTAAAGTTATCAATAAATTTCATGTTGAAAAACATTTCAAAATTGAGATAGAAGAGACCAGTTTTTCATATCAGACAAATCAGTCAAAAATTGATGCAGAAGCATTACTGGATGCTTTATATATAATTGATACATCTTTGGATGAAGAAACTTTATCTGCTACGGATACGGTAAAAGCCGATTAAAATCTCTCACAAGTAGAACAAGGTTTCCGTAGTTATAAAACTGTTGATTTAAAAGTTGGTCCAATTTACCACTATACAGCCGAGCGTGTAAAAGCCCATATTTTTCTATGTATGTTGTTTTATTATTATGTAGAATGGCATATGCGAGAACTTTTAGCTCCAATACTTTTTGATGAAGATGATTGGGAAGCCGCAGCGAGAAAATAGTCTGTTGTATCTCCTGCCAAAAAGAGCGAAAAAGCTAAAAAGAAAGGGAACAAAAAGCGTACCTCAGAGAATTTGCCCGTTCATAGCTTCCAAACTTTATTGGATGATTTACCTACAATTGTTAAAAATACAATTTCTACAACAATTGGTAGTAAATCCTTCGTTTTTGAGAAGATTACTCAGCCTACAGCTATACAAAAAAGAGCAATAGATTTACTCGACATTAGCATCATTTGTACCCAGTAAGGTTGGACTTTCAATTTCTGTAAGTCTAACTATGTATAGATTTTGTTTTTCGTCAAAGGGAAACTTGAGACTAAAGCAATTACTCTTGATTAATTCTCTGCTTAAATGAAAATCATAAATTAATTACTTGTTATAATCATTACATTTATCAAAAAAATTGTTATATTAATTCATATAAGACAACTAATATTAGTAAAACTTTTCATTTTGGAGTAGTAACCATGCAAGACAGCGTACAGGCTTCCACTCAAGTAACAGGCGATCGCAATTCTTGGCGTTGGGGCTTTACTCCCCAAGCAGAAATTTGGAATGGTCGTCTAGCAATGATTGGCTTTTTAGCAGCAACTCTAATTGAGGTGATTTACGGTCAGGGATTTTTAGACTTGTGGGGTGCTCTCTAGATAAATTCGGGATAGTAAGCCGCTTGCCCTGACTTTTCTACAACATCACGGAAACAAAAATTCCGATAAATATGGAAATACTGGGAGAGTGCTTTTTACCTCCCAGTATTTTTTCTGAAGACTGTACTGATGAATTACATTAGGGCACCTCGATTAATCAAGTCTTAGGTAATCTGAGGGGGTTTGAAGAACTACAAGAAAGTGAAGTTGGGCAAAAAACAGCTCAACCGAAACGAGTTCTAGTTTAAATCTGGCTCAAGAGAGCTAATTTAGACCCAATTATCCCACAGCTTTAGGATTATGATTTTCCCAAAATCCATAACGTTTGAAGTTGTAGACTAAATTCTTCACTCCAATAGTCGCCTTGACTGACTGCTTACCAATGGAACCCATTAACTTGCCTCCCATTTCATTAACCCAGTGACCAAAAACGTGTTCGACCTTTGCTCTGACTTGAGAACGCTTTCGATTATCTTCTTTGTGTTTTGCAGTCAATGGATGATTCCCGTAGGCTCGTTCATGAATGTGACTGAGGAATTGTAAAATCTGTAGAATCCATTCAATACATTGACTATGATAGGCACTATCTGCCCAAACATCTTCCCCCTGGTTTTGCTCATCCAACAGTGCTCCTAAGACTTGGCAATCATGTACTGAGGCATCCGTGACTTGATAGGGACGAATAAAAGCGTACTCCACATCGATACTGATGTGGTTTTTATAACCAAAGTAACTCTGACCATGGTTTTTTGTCCAGGGAGTATCCGTATCCTTGTGGGACAAGCGATGAGGCTTTTCCTGCCAACTTTCAGGAATTTATCCTTGGGCAAGTTTTTGCTTCTCTTGCTTAGTATTATACTGCTTGGGAACTGGAATCATTGTGGCATCTACTATTTGACCCCCCTTAGCTTGGTAGCCTTGGTCTCTCAGGTCGCGATCAAATTAGGTGATTTTTGAAAAATAAATTACCAGCTAAAGCGGTTGAATCAAGATATCCCATTTGGGCAACAGTGGATTTCGCTGTAATATAGACTCGACTTGTTTCATAGCTTTCTTTGTTAGAGAAATCCCTTTTTGGTCAACAGTTTTACTTAAACTCAAGATAGGATATAAGCCTTTCCAAGTCATACTCGAAGCCCAGGAAACCATGACTTCAACATCAACAAGCTTCGCCCCCCCCATTCCAATGCTGGTCAAGAATACCCCAACAACCCTCTATGGGATTATATTTACTATGGTAAGGAGGATAGTAAAGCAATTGAATTGGTATATTTAGCAGATCAACAAACTCAACCATCCTTTTTTTTAATTGAGTTCTTACTCCACTACTTTCCGGACCATTATCAACTTTAATTTGTATCAGTTCGTTATCCTGCTTTTGTTCTGGTGTCATTGTCTTCCACCATTGAATTAGAGTATCAACAATAAAATCCCTGGTTTTATAAGAACTGAACTACCAAAGTTAATATAGAATAATTGCCCACTATCTTCATCAAGAATCCCACAGGGAGTATATTTTTCTGTGCATCCCATATCATGATCCTCAGCTTGATTGTCTCCTTTGGTTTTTCCACCACGAGAATAACCCCCGATATTAACCGTAGGTTTGCAATTCATGCTTAGTCGTTGGACTTTGAGGCTTGTTTGTTGATTGCCGCTCAAATTCTTTGATGTTGTTGAAGATATCA
>CBZS010000174.1 GCA_000613065.1 Richelia intracellularis
TCAACGCTTAAAAGTCGGTGGCTGTGCATGAGCACAAAGAGTGACTTTTTAAACCAGGGTATGGTGCTATATCATCTCTCCACTCACTAATTGCTCTGTTGTTAGTAGTACTCTTAGTGATTGGCGATATA
>CBZS010000175.1 GCA_000613065.1 Richelia intracellularis
TCACGCGAATCAGCCTCGTCTTGGTTATATCAATTATTTTTACTTGCTTACAATAAATTCAATTTTCTTCAGTTAAACTGAGTGTAAATATCTACTTTCTAATTAGAAAGTTTACATAGTCTTGATAAAAATATCTAAACTTTACAGAAGCTTGATAGCAAAATTTATGTTTTATTAGTATTATTTATTGTAGGGGTTCGGAAAAGTAATACCCACCTAATATAAGAATGCTTCCTATGTTTCGAAAACAAAAGTATACATTGATATACCTATAGCCAATAAGTTATTTAGTAGTTTAAATCTCTACTATATTATTACATTCTCATACAAAAAATTTATATCCCTAATTTAGCGTAGAGTTTATAGGCTAATTTAATATTGCTGGATATTTTATATAACTCTAATTATCCCTAATGAGAGGGATATAATTTTGGTACGTAGGATTATAAACTGCTCTTGATAATTATTTATCGTTGAAAACCAACTTTGTAAAACTGTAATTACCAAGAGAATAAAACATGCTTTTGTACAAAAGTATCAGCATATTTGCTAGATGCATTGCATAGATATGTTTAGTTCTTTCGGTATAAACATATCTGAATATCTGGCATTGTGCAAGTACATGTTAGTCAATAACTGAGTGACATTAGAAATCATGATTTCTAATGTCTTCTAATACTTCTTATTTGAAGTAGAAAGCAACTCATTTTATATAGAAAACTGAATAATGCCAGAAGAAAGTTATAAAAACAGAAAAGCTTACAACATGCAAATTCTATTCATTGAATCAACCGTACCTGACTATCATGCTTTAGCCAACGGTGTTGTTGACACACGGCTAATTGCGATCGCGCGTCACCAAGATGGTATTAAACATATAGTTGAGCAGATTCAATCCATCAGTGCTCGTAAATCTAGTCATATTACTGCACATATTATTTCCCATGGTGCGCCAGGTTGTATTTACTTAGGAGATACAGAATTGAGCCTCAGCGCTCTCAGTAAATATATTGATAATATTGCTAATCTTCAACCCAGATTCCGCACTTAAAAATGTCGCACAAAAATATAGATAGTTATTTCCGATTTTAAGTAACTATCTATACATAAAAGTTCCAGTAAATTCGCCTTTAAAAAGAAACCTGAGCTCCGGAAGTCGTTGAAGTTTGGATTGCTTAGAAAAAATTAATTACAAGCTTTTGATAAAACTAAATATATATTGGTTCAATCCAAGTGAGACAATCAAAAAGCTGAAAATATTTCAGGGTGAAAAATGTCTCCCATCGAAAATACAGAAATTAAAAATATCGACCACTTAGGAATAGTAGCAGGGTTAATTGATGAAATAGGAATAGTTTAAATAATTAATTCTAAACTAGGAATAGATTCTCGTGAGAATATTGCATCAAGGATATTAGTCAAACCTATTTTAATTAATGGATTGGGATTTGTATCAAGACCTTTATATTTATTCAGTCATTTTTTGTATGATAAAGGGATAAAAATGTTCTTATGATAAGACGTGGAAATAGATTATTTAAATGATGATAAGATTGGAATAGTCATGGATAAATTATATAAAGACTGATTAAGTAACCTGTTTATAGAAAGAGTCTTATCAGTAATTAATAAATTTAAGATAGATACAAAATATTCACATGTAGATTCAACATCATTTCATCTACATGGAGAATATGAAAATGATAATGTGAATGAAAAAGAAGGAATTCCTAGAGTAAGACCAATAATTATAACTAAAGGATATTCCCGTGACCAGAGACCGGATTTAAAGCAATGCATTTTAGATTTAATTACGAGTAGTGATGGAGATATACCATTATTCATGAGAGGAGTAGAAGAGATATAAATCAGAAAAAAGCAAGCTGTAATATTTATTTCAGCGACTAATTTAGTTGATAAACAGAAGTTATATCCATCCGAAATTATTACAAATTATAATAATCAACAATCTTGTGAAAGAGGATTTAGATTATTGAAATACCCTTTATTTTTTGCTGATAGCTTCTTTGTTGAAAATCCTGAAAGAATTGAGCCCATGTTATTTTTAATGTCTTTGTATATGTTAGTTTATAATCTCGGTGAAAGACAACTAAGGAATACCTTAAAAAGAATCAAAACGGGAATCAAAAATCAATTAGGTAAGTTAACCATGACTCCTACATTAAGATGGGTATTTCAATGCTTTCAAGGTATCCATCTTTTAACTTTAGATGGTGTTAATCAAATTGTTAATTTGGCGTTGCATAAGTGCGGGATGAATTAGGGTTTGAAACCATTGAGAAATCGTTGAAAATTTAGTGCAATCATCCCGCACTTATGCAACGCCGTTAATTTAACCTCATCATGCCATTTCATTTTGAGTTGTCTGCCATCATCTTGCCTAAAATATTATTTGCTTTCTTAACTTAACAAAATTTTGAACCCAAATAAAAATTTATCAACATCTGAAGGCACATTTATTGCTCCTCAATTTTTTAGTGCTCATATTACCGATTTTATGGTCAAATTTCTTCTGTTTAATTAATTTTTAAAATATATTGGTTCTGTACTCTATTTATGAATCATTCTGATTATTGTGTTTTTATTTTGCTTGTAATTTATTTGTACTTAAAATTGAAGTGCGGAATGTGGGCTATAACATTAGTTGCCAAAATGAAGCGACCTGCCCGTCTGTGTTCCGTAGCAATTGCTTCAGGTGTTGGTACTAACTCAGCACAAATTTGATAATAGCAGTGAGTGGGTTGGGCTTTTTTACGAGGTCTGCCTGGTTTGAGGTGA
>CBZS010000176.1 GCA_000613065.1 Richelia intracellularis
GGATCTAATTTTGTAGTGAAAATTACAGATTGTTGTACATAATTGTGAGGCATGTCTTGATTGTCAAGTGCTAACGCCAACGCCCTTTGGAGGGGTACTGGAGGGGAATCGCCAAAAAAAGTTGACGCAACTGGGGAACGCTTCCCTAGATTCCGTGGTGCCAGGTAGGGGCATCAAGACCTTGAGTAAGCCCAATAAACACTCATACCCCCACCTGGCACTCCCCTACCCCACCCAATCTTCCCCAGTTGCAGGAACACTCCTGGGGCACAAAAATGGAGATTTAAGTATTAAAGAAGTTAAGTCCTATGCTAAGGACGCAAAGGGTGTATCTGAAGTGAACGGGTTAGTCTAATGGTATCTCTGACAAGAAGGCTTGCACCTACGGGTTTCAAATATTCAAAACCAAAGATTAAAAGCTCAAAAAATTTGAGTATAGCCAATGCCACTGCATTCACAGAA
>CBZS010000177.1 GCA_000613065.1 Richelia intracellularis
CCTATGCTCTCCATGAACGCCAGAAAAACTTGAGCAAAAATCGCTTGTATGATATGGGAAATACTCCTGAACGCTGGCAAATTTATAAAGGTGTAGTTAGTGAACATCGCAATACCTTAGCTGCTGTAGATGCGACTGCGGGACAGGTATTAACCTACAAAAATAAGATTATTCTCTCTGTTTTCCATGCTTGTTCGGGTGGACATACGGAAAATGTAGAAGATGTTTGGGGTAATAAGTTACCCTATTTGCGAGCTGTACGAGATTTCGACCAGAATATTAAACAATGTAATTGGGTAAGAACCTTTTCTCCTCAAGATATCAGCGCGAAGTTTCCTGAATTAGGGAATGTCAAGGAGATGCAGATAGAGCAAACATCTCCCTATCAAAGTGTCAAAGCCTTGAAAATTGTCGGTGATAAAGGTCAGACAGTGTTGAAAGGGGAAAAAGTACGTACTGCTCTCAAGTTGAAAAGTACCCGTTTTAGTATCAGTCAGGGTGATGGTGGCTTCGTTCTCAGAGGACTAGGCTTTGGTCATGGCTTGGGGATGAGTCAGTGGGGTGCTTATAATCTAGCCAAACGCGGAGCTAATCACCTACAAATTCTCGGTCATTATTTTAGAGGTGTATCCCTCACACCGATTCAGGTAAAAAAATAATGGAATATTAATTTTGGTTTGTTTGGGCGCAAGCACTGCGCCCTATATTTGCTCCCCATCTTCAATACATAATACGTCTCGTGCAAATTAAAAATTTATCTTATCCCATAAGGGTTTTGAAACTCTTCCAAAACTGCGATTTTGTAATTATCACCGCAATTACAATGGTTTCAGCAATCAATTAACACTAAGCGTATAATACTTTATATCAATTGCTTTATCATAACCATAATAAAATAATATCAAAACCTTTGCCGGTTGGCATCGTTGCATCATTTTTACTATGGGTATACCCCCGAACATGATATTACTCTTAGGCTGGTATAATTCAAATAATAATGACAGCAGGCTATTACCCTGTGATGACCATAACAGCCTGGGTGGAAACATAATTAAATTTTACAACTTTATTATGTTTCGACATAACCTAGTGCCTGCGTATTTACACTCTATTCAACTGTAACGGATTTAGCTAGATTTCTGGGCTGATCGACATCCAAACCACGTCTAGCAGCAATGTGATAAGCCAATAGTTGCATAGGAACCACCGTTAACAGGGGAGATAACAACTCATCCACTTCGGAGACGGGAATCATATCATTAAACACATCCGCAGCTTCCCCCTGATTTACCGGAGTTACCCCAATTAACCGGGAATCCCTAGCCTTAGCTTCCTGGGCATTAGAAATCACCTTTTCATACACACTACCTGTAGTTGCGATCGCAACTACAGGTACTTTAGCATCCAATAGGGCAATGGGGCCATGTTTCATTTCTCCAGCAGGATATCCTTCAGCGTGAATATAGCTAATTTCTTTTAATTTCAATGCCCCTTCTAAGGCGATGGGGAAGTTGATTCCTCTGCCCAAAAAGATGAAATCTTGGGTTTCTGCAAAGTCGTGGGCGAGGTGTTCGGTTAATTTTTCTTGGCTTTCTAAGGTAGATTCAATCTCCTTGGGAATATGGCGTAGGTCGTTAATTATTTCTTCTAACCTATCACGGGAAATGGTTTGACGACGGGCTGCTAAGTCCAAAGCTAGGGCATAAAATGCCATCAATTGGGCGGTGAAGGTCTTTGTAGCAGCAACACCAATTTCTATTCCGGCTAAGGTGTTGATAATATGGGGAACCATATGACCCAAACTACTTTCGGGACGGTTAGTAATACCCATGAGTCTGGCTTGGTACTTAGGCTCTCTGCCCTGACGACGTTCTTTTTCCATACCTAAGGCTGCTAGGGTATCAGCAGTTTCACCAGATTGAGTCACGCCAATTGTTAGGGTATTTGCAGTTAGAGGTGCAGGTGCATAGCGAAATTCAGAAGCATATTGTACTTGAGTTGGAATATTTGCCAACTGTTCGATTAAGTATTTACCCACAAGAGCTGCGTGCCAACTAGTACCACAGGCAACGATTTGGATTTGTTCTAACTCTGCATAGAGTTCTTCTGCTAAACCAAGACTAATGGGGGAAATAGCTGCATTATCTCCTTCTGGGTTAAAATAGGCATCTAAACAAGCTCTCACGACCCCTGGCTGCTCATAGATTTCCTTGAGCATAAAGTGCTTGAACCCTTGTTTTTCCACCATGGTGGGACTCAAGCTCAACATTCTCACTTGTTTGCGTTGTCTAACACCAGCGAAGTTATATACCTCAACACCTAGGGGAGTAAGTCGTGCCATTTCACCATTTTCCAAGGGGAGAACAGCACGGGTATGGGAAACAATGGCTGGAGTATCAGAAGCACAGAAAAACTCCCCTTGACCAAAACCAATTACTAGAGGAGCCTGTTGACGGACGGCAATCAATTCATCGGGATAATCTGCACAAATTACCGCGTTCGCAAATGCACCTTTAAGTTCGTTAGCTACTTTACGCACTGCTTCAAAAAAGATATTATCAGAATTATCATCTGCTAGGGCCTTTTCCTCTTTAATAAACTGAGCTACAAGGTGCGGTATAACTTCAGTATCAGTTTCCGAAACAAATTCATGCCCCTGAGCCTTCAATTGTTCCCGTAATTCTCGATAATTTTCAATAATTCCATTTTGTACCACCGCAACCCGCCCTGCCATATCCATATGGGGGTGGGCATTGTATTCTTCTGGTTTACCATGGGTTGCCCAGCGAGTGTGACCAATGCCTATGGCCGATGAATTTTCCTGTTGTTCTATTTTCGAGCGCAGGTTGTAGAGTTTACCCTTAGCTCGCACACAATTGAGTTCTCCTTCCCAAATTGTAGCAATTCCGGCAGAATCATAGCCTCGATACTCTAGTTTTTCGAGTCCAGATAGTAAAATTTCTGTCGCTGCTTGAGTGCCTATATACCCCACAATACCACACATTGCTCACACCACTCCTGAGATTTGAGGAACACTTAATCTTTTATCAAGTATAGTTCCTAACCTAGGAATACGTATATAAATGGAGAATGGGTAATAGAAAATATTGGTAAATCAATAATTATTTGGGTGCGACTCTAAATAAAATTAGGATGAAAAAACCTCAATCTAAAATCCAAAACCTAAAATTACTTGATTCATAATATAGTATACGTAGGATAGACAATGCCCGCAATCCTGAGATTATAGGTAAATGCCTAACCTACGATATTAAAAGTGCTTGCTATGAATGCAGTAAAAAGCTAGCTGTTTGAGAAATAAATATAAATTTCTCTAGTAGGCTAGTCCCATGCTGCGAGCTGTTTCAGCACCTAAATAAACCCGAATGCTCAAGAAGTCGGTAGGACAAGCAGTTTCGCACCGCTTACAGCCTACACAATCTTCTGTGCGAGGGGAAGCCGCTAGCTGTCCAGCTTTACAGCCATCCCAGGGTACCATTTCCAATACATCAGTAGGACAAGCGCGAACGCATTGAGTGCAACCGATGCAGGTATCGTAGATTTTTACGGTATGAGACATTAAAAAGGCTCCTTTCCGAGTTTTGTTCTCTGCGAAGGGATAGTAATCAAGGCTTAGTTTACCGCAGCTAATTAGTCATCGTAAGCAAAAGGCTACATAACTTTAAAGAACGTAATACGTCACCAAGAAAAATAGGGTATTCTATCGAAATATTTCTATAGTTATTCAGCAAACCCTACTCTATTTTCCAGGTTATCCCTGGAAACAAGTTCAGATACCTCTGATAATTACTCATACAATCGATAGATTTTTGTCAATCATTATTTAAAATCACCCGAATTGTGTCAGAAATCGGAATGCTTTGACTACGGAATTAGCACAATATCTGGGGGAAGTATCATAAAAAGCTGGCCATGCTTTGACTTTATCCTCATCATAGCGAACGCTCCTTTCAGGATGCTTGTCTAACCATGACAATCGTACGGCATGACCAATTAATACATCTAGTACAATATATTCCCTGATTTTGAGGTTGGGATTTTTGGCTGCGATCGCACCTAACTCTAACATCGTCTCAATGTTGACTTGGCGGTATTCAGGGGCTTCAATTTTATTCAATAAATGTTCTACTTGCAAAGCAAAGTTCTTTTCTCCTGCTGTCATTTCTGATATTAGTAGTTCACTATCTAAGCGGTTACGCCGCTCTAGTTTGTCACCTACAACCAAGCCCTTACAGTGATGCATCAATAGCCATACTTGCTTAAAAAAGTTCTTGGGAACCCTTCCTGTGCTCCCTTCCGCTTGCCGGAAACGTCGCCAACCGTTTACGGGTATTTCTATTTCCTCTATCCCTATGGGTTGTAGTACCCAATCAATCTCACTTTCCTTTTGGCTGACGTGCAATGATTCCTGTTGACGTAACAATTGACTCATATCTGCATATGCTACCAATACATCACGCAATCGGGTTTTTACCTCAAAGGGAGACAACTGCATTAAGTATTCGTAAGCTTCATCCTGAGTTACTTTTAACTCCTGGGCAAGCTCACTGGTAATTAATAAGATGAGATAACCGACGCGTAGGGTAAGCAAGCCCTTAAATAGCTCTGGCTCCGACTTGATTAAATTACTGAGATATATGATGATTTCTTGAGTTAAAACGCGATCGCGGATATCCTCACGACAGAAGTTGTCAATTTTCTCAAAAATTTCGTTGTGGGGCATGGGAACATCAATTACAGACGCTTCACTATAAGCCCTGCCAACGGCGATTTGCTTGCCGCAGACGATAATACTTGTCACCACATCAGATAAGCCCACATCAACCATTTTCAGCAGCCCCGCAGCCCGACGTACCACTGCCCAAATTCCTAGACCCCCGGCTTTTGTATATACTTCTTCCAGTAAATCAGCTACCGTTACCGGAGTACCAGGACCACCAAAACCTGTATCAAATTCTAATGCTGATAAACGAGTTAAAGTCTGCAATAATTCTATTTGTTCATAGATATTTTCTGCCGAACGCAATGAAGAAAGTAATAAATTTAAATTAGTCTCACATTCCATTTGAAATTCCTGGGTATGTGCCAAAGACCAATTTTTTTCTGGATGATAGGGG
>CBZS010000178.1 GCA_000613065.1 Richelia intracellularis
AGATTTAAATATATTTAAACCCGAACAAAATAGTGATAAAAATTGAGACACAAACTTGTTGGGTTAAATCAAGTAAATTAACCCAGCAGGACAGTTCTTTCAAATCAGAGAGCGCTATTACTTATTAATCCAATTTGTAATTCTTCTAACCCCCATGCTGCCGGGTCTAAGTTGGATGCACTAAGTTTTGCAGCCAGTAAATGTTTAGCACACAAAATATAAAGGGGAGCATAACAATATCCTTTGTAATACGGATAAAAGAATGTTTCTTCTAGATCACCATGAACTAAATCATCCGTCACATCTAAATCTATTATTATCTGTCGGGGTGGCTGATCATAAGATTCTAAAAATAGCTCAACTAAAAGTGTTTCTATCGCCTTAGCATCATAGTCAATACGATGATACCGACTATTTTCTCTTGAAGATATATATGTCTTCTGGACAATGTTAGAGACGATTTAAGGTGCTTTTCCTCGCCAAAGTCGTTAATTCTTGTTCTGAGTTAAGAACCTTTCCTACCGCAAGTGCGAATATTGGAGCGTGACGTAGAATTTCATGGTCATTTATGTCTTCATCCCCCATGATTAAGCCATATATATATCCTTTGTGCAATTAAGTTATGAACTGGATATAAAACTTTATTGGGGTCTCGGTAATCTTTGAAACATCTTGCTAATCGTGATGTTATTTCTCTTTTTCTGTCTATTTCCGCAATGAATGTTAACTAACCCTGCATCCGATGTTACAGGCTCTCCCTTTAAATTGACTAGAATTGGACATGACTTTACCTGTCCAAATACAAACTGTTCCGGTATAGAATGATTTTTATTTGGGGTCATCCTTTTAACTGCTGAGATACTTTTACAATATACATACATTTTGGCAGTTTTATACCCCTCTTTTTTCAATCTTGGTCAGAAATCGGAGTAAAGCCTCATCCCTTGTCCTAGAAGGATACCGATGCTCCCTGGACAAAAAAGAATGGTCAGAGTTACTTTGATTATAAAAACCACATCAGTCTCGATGTGGAGTACGGTTTTATTCGTCCCTATCAAGTCACGGATGCCTCAGTGCATGATTCCCAAGTCTTAGGAGCACTGTTGGATCAGCAAAACCAGGGGGAAGAGGTTTGGGCAGATAGTGCCTATGGTAGTGAATCTATTGAATGGATTATACATATTTTACAATTCCTCAGTCACATTCATGAACGAGCCTACCGCAATCATTCATTGACTGCAAAACACAAAGAAGATAGTCGAGAGCGTTCTCAAGTCAGAGCTAAGGTCGAACACGTTTTTGGTCACTGGGTTAATGAAATGGGAGGCAAGTTAATGGGTTCCATTGGTAAGCACTCAGTCAAGGCGACTATTGGAGTGAAGAATTTAGTCTAC
>CBZS010000179.1 GCA_000613065.1 Richelia intracellularis
TTTACATAGTTTACATAGTTTACATAGTTTACATTGTTTTTTATCTCCAAGGATTATTCCTGCAGTGATAGTAGCTAGAAATTATAGTGATAGTAGCTAGAAATTATAATGAAGTTGCTAAAGTTAAATCATCTATGCTGACTAATACCTGTAAAGGTGGAAGATTAATCAATATTTGGGTAAATAGGCTGTTTGGGTTAAATAATATTGCGGTGCATGTTATCAAACATATAAAGGGTAAACATATCTATTTCTTACCCTTTATAGTTTGATTCATTTACTGGCTAGCCTCAAATAACTTAATGGGCAGATCTTGAGATATTTATAACTACCTTTGTAGTTGTCTGATGCATAGAATAATTCACTACAGTTAAATAATGCCAGCTACTAAAAGTTTTCATGTTAATGACCTGGCGGTAGAGGTTTACAATTCAGAAGCAGAAATGTCGCGGGTTGTTGCAGAACTAGTCCAATGGTATTTACGAAATACGATCACAAGGCAAGGTCATGCTAGATTAATGTTAGCCACAGGCAATTCTCAAATTAAGTTTTTGCAAGCCATGATTAATTTGGGTGGTGTAGATTGGCGCAAGATTACTTGTTTTCATTTAGATGAATATTTGGGAATTCCAGCAAATCATCCTGCTAGTTTTCCCCATTAGCTGCGGGAAATGGTAGAGAAACAGATTCATCCTCAAGCATTTCATTATATTGAAGGTGATAGCTTACAACCTTTAGTCTAATGCGAGCGGTATAGCCAATTATTACAAACACAAGCCATAGATTTATGCTTTTTAGGAGTTGGGAATAAAGGACATCTTGCTTTTAACGATCCCGATGTTGCAGATTTTAACGATTCCTACATGGTAAAACTAGTCAAATTAGATTCATAAAATAGCCAGTATCAACTTGTTGCTGGCTATTTTACAGCTCTAACTGAGGTTCCACACTATGCTTTCACTGTGACAATTCCCATGATTTGCTCTGCACCCCAAATCATTTGTTTAGCATCAAGTCAACGTAAAGCGGAGATAGTCGAACAAATATTACAAGGTAATATTACTACAGATTGCCCAGCTTCTGTCCTACGTCAACAAAAACAGGCAACCTTATTTCTAGATTTGGATGCTGCACAACAATTAGAGTATACCCGGATTTCTCACCAAGATTAAAACAAGAGGGGTCTAAAACTGCCAAAATGTATGTATATTGCACAATAATCTCAGCAGTTTAAAGGATGACCCCAAATAAAAATCATTCGGGTACGACTGTTTTAGTAAGACGGAGAGTGGAACTTAGACAGGTATTGGAAGAGGTGGAGGGCTAGTAAAACAACGAGCTTTGATAACTTGCTTCAGCAAAGGAATACCACTAGAGTACAAAGCCAGGTGATTGCGTTTATGTTCTTGTTGTAGATGAAACTGCCAAGACTCACCCCAATTGCCACTGATGTATAAAGAACCCAGGGGTAAAACAGCCTCAACACCCCTCATGGTCGATCTATCCCCAGTGATATTCATCCCGTCTTTAATCAGGTGGTGACAAGCACCCTCAATCACCCCCATGGCGATGGAAAATCCAGCTTCTAAGTAATCCTTATATTTGAGGTATTTGGCATTGTTAAGTAAATATCTAGCACAGGTATCCATGCCTTTACGTTCTTGGGGGCTAAGTTTGGGTAAAGTCGCACTCCGGCTGATACCTGGGGCAACTGAACTTGATTTACCTTCAAGGATAAGCTGTAAACGTTTGCTCTCCCAAGGTTCTGCCTGTGTTGAAGTCTGAGAATAAAAAACAAATGCACCTTTCCACAAACACTCAATCACATGGATAATATCCCTGTCTTATTCCATGAGAATATTGCTGTTCTGGTAGATTAAACTCCACATCCAAAGGTAATAGGGTATTTATCTTTCTTCCTCCATAACCGATTCTATTGGCGATTA
>CBZS010000180.1 GCA_000613065.1 Richelia intracellularis
ACTTGGCTGTCCTTTGTGGTGTATTTTTTTTAGTTCTTCTACTCCTTCTGATTCATATTGTTTAATGTAAACTATTAATTAATCTTGTTTTTTATATTTTACACAAACGACAAATATCTTTATGTTTTATACCCTTACTTTTTAGATACAGAACTTCCATCTTTTTCTGTACTAATGGATTCAGATGATGATATCATTCATAATGAAGTTTATCAATGTCTTCTTGCGTAAAATCTATTTTTAACATCAGACTTTACCTGGTTTCTCAAGTAATATTGTTTATTAATTTATAATACTTGTTATTACCACTATACAAAAGTCCAGCTTTTAAACGTTCTTAGTATATAAAAATTAGATTTTAAATATACGAAGTTATAGCCCTTGTGTAGTAGGAGCCTGGTGATGACAAAATGAACTAATAGGATACAAAAATACTAAGGGCGTTGACCTGTAACTATATACGCCACTCTTTCACCGATGTTAGTTGAATGATCAGCCATTCTTTCTAAACAGCGAATTGCTAAACCTAGTAACAAAATAGGTTCTACTACACCTTGTACATCTTTTTGAGAAGCAAGGACTTGGTATAAATGCTCGTAGGAGTTGTCTACATCGTCATCTAATTTCTTCATCCTAATTCCGCTAACCTCATCTAATTCAGCCAATGCTACTAAGCTCGTAGCCAGCATTGTCTGAGCTTGCTGTGACATGAAAGCCACTTCAGGCAAACAAGAATGAGGTGGATATGGAAAGTTTTTTACAGCAATTTCGCCGATGTCCTTGGCATAGTCACCAATTCTTTCCAAATCTCTGACTAATTGCATAAAAGCGCTTAAACAGCGTAAATCCTGGGCTACAGGTGCTTGCAAGGTCATAATTGCAGCACAATCAGCCTCTATCTGCTTGTAAAAACGGTCTACTTGCTTATCTAATAAGGGAAGTTGTTCTGCTGCTTGTAAATTGCGATCGCAAAGAGCTTCATGACTAAGGCGAAATGAGCGTTCTACTAATGCTCCCATTCGCAAAATATCTTGCTCTATAGCTCGAATTTTCCTTGTTAACTGTGGTCTGCCGCTATCATAAAGAAGTAATTTTAAATTATCTGTTTCAAACATATATTTATTTAATTATCTTAATAGAAGGCATTATTCTCTTAAATATAATTCTAGGTAACAGAATTTGCCACCTCCATAGGCATTACTATTTGCAACTTAGCACCTCCAGTGTGGGGATCATTGAGGGCTTGGATGTAGCCTCCGTGAGCCATAATAATCTGCTGGACAATTGCTAACCCTAAGCCACTTCCCTCCATGATTGCAATCCCATTTCCATGTTTGGAACTGGAACGGTTGCGGGTGCGTGATTGATCTCCTCGAAAGAATCTGTCAAATACATTGGGTAAATCTGAGTCTGCAAATCCCTTTCCAGCATCAATAATATTGATACTCAGCCATGGCTGTTCATCTCTGATTGTAGTTTCTGTTTTTACTTGAACGGTTCCACCATTAGGACTATATTTGATGGCATTATCTAGCAAATTGAGAAATACTTGATACATTCGGGATTTATCAGCATGAATTAGCACATTATTACCACCAATTTCATATATCTGAATTTGGCGACGTTCTGCTATTGGTTCTAGGGTTTCCCAAACGGAGAGAATTAGCGTTCGCAATTCTAGGGGTTGACAGTTTAAGCTCATACTGGAGTTAGTTTCCAACTGAGTCAAATCCAACCAGCTCTGTACCAAATTAATCAGGCGATCAACCTCTTGTAATAATCTACTCACCAGACTACTCAGTGGTGATTCGAGGCGGCTTTGTAACGTTTCCACCACTAAGCGGATAGAAGTGAGGGGAGTTCTTAACTCGTGGGCTAAATCTGAAAAAGCGCGATCGCGTGCTTTACTGATATCTACTAGTGATTGTCGATTTTCGATAAACACGGCGACTTCTCCATTTACTAAGGGGAAACCCGATGCCCTTACCAGTGAAGATTTTACTTGTAACATAGTTGTGGCGCGATCGCAAGATGGGTAATATACCCATTCACCCAATTGTGACTTTTGGTAATTGCGGGTTTGCTCAATTAGCTGATCTAATTCATAAGAACGTACTAATTCCAGTAATAACCTTACCTGTTCTGGTTGCCATCTTTGAAGGTTGAGTAGTTGTCTAGCTTGTTGATTACACCACAGTAATTGATTATCCTCATTTACTTGCAAAAACGCTATGGGTGCTAAATCTACCAGGGCTTGGTGATCCTGTAGTTTTGCTTGTAACTCTAATTTTTCCTGTTCTAGGAAATATATATGATTTTGTAACTGTGGAATTAGGGGTAGATCCGACTCAGAATAACGAGACGGGAGGTTCTGGGGCATTTTCCCCAAATAACGCTCTGTGCGTAGCTTCTGCCACATCCACAATCCCAAACCTACCGCTAAACCAGCAAAAAAGAACGTTAGCTGCATTATGGTAGCTAGTTACTATCCGATAAGTAACATACTGACAACTATCCAAATCTATAACCAAAACCGCGTATAGTCACTATGTATTCTGGATGACTAGGGTCTAGTTCCAATTTTTCCCGCAACCAGCGAATATGCACATCCACAGTTTTACTGTCCCCAACAAAATCAGGTCCCCACACTTGATCTAGCAATTGTTCCCGTGACCAAACCCTGCGGGTATAACTCATAAATAATTCCAACAAACGAAACTCTTTGGGTGATAAATTTACTTCTTCACTCCGCACCAATACTCGGCATTCGCGGGGATACATCGTAATATCCTTATATTCCAGGACTGGCTCTGGTGCAGTAGTAAAACGTTGACGACGGAGCAAAGCGCGACATCTTGCGACTAATTCCCTCATACTAAATGGTTTAGTGAGATAGTCATCTGCTCCCACTTCTAATCCCAATACCCTATCAGTTTCACTACCCTTAGCACTCAAAATCAAAATTGGGATAGGATTCCCTTGATAGCGCAATAGACGGCAGACATCCAAGCCATTAATTTGTGGCAGCATTAAATCAAGAACTAGTAGATCAAATGCAGTTTCCCCTGAGTTTGATTCCGAACTAGTCAGATATTCTAAGGCCGTACGACCATCAGTAACTGTAATCGCCTCATAGCCCTCCTCTTCTAAAGCTAAAGCTATCATATCCTTAATTAGTTCCTCATCTTCTACCACCAGAATTCGGTTAGTAGTTTGGATGTCCCCTTTAGCACTAGAGTGGGATGCTTCACTGGTATACATACATTGGTTTGGGAATAATGTTGTAATTTCTTATATCAAAAAAATTATCGGCGTTGCGGAATCAGGGGATGATTTCACTAAATTTTCAACGATTTCTCAATGGTTTCAAACCCTAATTCATCCCCTGATTCCCCAACGCCCAATTATCTAACTATCTCATACCATATCTAGGTTTTTTTCAAAGGAAATTTAGCTGGTATGTTGTTCCAGAGAAGTGAAGGCATGAAAGCTTGTAATTAAAGCTTCTTGTAGATTTATAATAGTTGATATATTTGAACAGAGATGTACTTGTAATTATTTTTATTCACAAAAATTTTATATTCTTGACTACTTGCAAAAGCTGGTAATTTCTATGAACCAGGAATCTTAGCCAATAACTTTGTTAAATTAGGGTCATCATTGTCCCAATTTTCCCCTTTCCATTCTCTAGCCTATTATGCAAGGATTTCAGAAGTTATGGATAAAGTATAGAGGATAGGAGAGTTGCACAATCAAGGGATAATTTGAATATATGCGATGTGGGTATATACTAGGAAATTTTTCCTTATTTTCCAGTCGTTTCAGCCTATGCAAATTAGATTATCATCCTACAACAATTCAACGCAGAAATAGGGAGCGAGATGCTCCTACTGCAATTATGTCAATCAATAGAAATAGATTGAGGGCCACTAGCCTTACCATTGTGTTCTTCGTTGCCGGAAGGTACGTTGCTAGCAGTACCAGTCTGTTGAGCCAGCCAGCTATGGACAGGATCGTCAGTCAACTTGAGCTTTAATACACCAGAGACAAAACCACCCATAAAAGAAACGGGATTTTGGGCAAATTCTTTGAATATTGGTGTTAGTTCAGTGATGAACATCAGTAATCTCCTGCTACTCAAAAAAATATTAATTCTTAAATAATCGTAACCTTTTTGGTTATATCTGGCTGTGGAGTTAACTAGAGCTTCGATTCAGTAATCGATATTTGGGTTGATAGTTGTTAGTTGACAATAGTTGTACAAATCTTTCCTTAACTCCCTGTCTTCCTGCTTCTTCCGCTTCTCTACTATGCAAGCCGTATAATTTTACCTTGCCTTTAACTTGAGTTATTAATATGACCAAGACATACTACCAGGGTAAGCGCATATAATTTTGTAGTGGAAATTACAGATTTTTGTACAGGATTGTGGATCATGTCTTGATTCTCAAGTGCGAACGCCAACGACGGGCACTTCGTGCCTAAGCGCAGGCTACGCCAACGCCCTTTGGGGGGGTACTGGAGGGGCATCCCCAAAGGGCGTTGGCGCAACTGGGGAACCCTTCCCTAGATTCGGTGGTGCCAGGTAGGGGCATCAAGACCTTGAGTAAGCCCAATAAACACTCATACCCGCACCTGGCACTCCCCTACGCCACCCAATCTTCCCCAGTTGCTGGAACACTCGTGGGGCACAAAAATGGAGATTTAAGTATTAAAGAAGTTAAGTCGTATGGTAAGGACGTAAAGGGTCTATCTGAACTGAACGGGTTAGTCTAATGGTATCTCTGACAAGAAGGCTTGCGCCTACGGGTTTCAAATCTTCAAAACCAAAGATTAAAAGCTCAAAAAATTTGAGTATAGCCAATGCCACTGCATTGACAGAAAAAATGTCATTTTTGGTGTGTTCCTATTTCTCAACTGCAAACTTTGCATAACCAACACAATTGGGTTGGTGTTAAATGGGTTGTCATGGTTGTGCGGGTACCACATCTTTGCAATCAAACAACCCGTGAAGTTCAGTTTTATCTAACTAGTTTTAATTGTGCTCCTCGTAACTTAGGACAAGTGATTCGTCTTCATTCGGGTGTGGAAAATGGGTTGCATTGGACTTTAGATGTCACTTTTTCTGAAGATGCTTGTCGTGTCCGTACTGCTCATGCTCCAGAAAACTTCGCACTTCTGCGGTGAATCGCTCTAAATGCTTTAAACCTAGAGCAATCTTTGAAACGTAGTAATCGCCAAAAATCTAATCGAGCCGCTATAGATAATAATTATGAATATATCCCACTAATAGCAGAAGGTGATAATATGCCTGTTGAGTAAGAGGGGTTATATCATGTGATGGCTGGACGTTTTGAATGACTGAGTCATTTGGAGTGGTCTTTGTTTGAGGATATTTTTCCGAAACCGCCAGAGAAACGCGAACCAGGAATCCCACATTCTTCATTTCGTTCTGTACTCAATACCTTACTGTATATATTGATAACAGGGTGTCGTTGGTGTGACGTTCCAAAAAGAGAAATATGGGCATCAAACAGCTCTGCACATCGATGGCTCAAACGTTGGCAGTTGGACGGGACCTTAGAGGCTTTACAACCACGAATATTGGGGATTGGACAAGAGAAAGGGTTAATAAACTGGAGTTATGGCGGGGTGGACGGGTTTTTTCCCCCCTGGAAAGGGCGGTGGTGATGGTGTTGCTTACGGTGGAAAAAGACAGTATATTATTATACGCACTCTTACTGGAGGCTCAGGAATGGCTTTATCCAATCGCACCACACCTGCCAATGTTAGTGAAAAAGATCAGGTGATACCACTTCTAGACAGTGTAAAGGTTAAGACCAACAAACGCGGTAGACCCCATAAACCCCTGAAAGTGCTTCCTGCTGACAAAGCCTACGATTCTAAGGATAAGCGCCCTGCTTTACCTAGACGTGGTATTAGACCGCAATGGCCCAAGGGAGTTTGGAAGACAAAGAAGAACAAGGGCTGACCCATTATTTCCATCCCATCTGACAACAAGAACGTTGTTTCCCATGGTTTCAAAAAAAATATCGTCGTCTTCTTTGTTGTCAGATGGGAAAGAATTTCAGCTTGTTTTGATGCTTTTTTATCTCTTGTAACAATCCATATTTGGATTAACAAGATTATATTAGTGGGATATATTCATATGCTGACTGTTCTTACTGCTTGTTTATCCCAACATGATGATACCTCTCAACCCGCTTGTCAATAGAATTTGAGATGCGCTTACCCTGCTAAATAAACCAATTGTTATTGTACTAAATAATGCCATATATCAGAAGTGTCAATTAGTACAAAACTATGCGACATCAGTAGGTATACAACTATGTTATTTACCTTGCTATTCTCCACAATTAAATTTGATTGAAAGATTTTGGAAATTTATTAGAAATGAATGTTTATACTCTAAGTAATATGCTAATTTTGCAGTATTAGCGGTAGCAATCTCTAACTGCATTGCTACCGCTAATACTGATAAGCAGAAGAAGTGAAACAGCTTATTGACTCTCGAGTTTCAGACACTTAAAAAATTCCAATTTGTAACCGTTTAAAGTATAGCTTAATTTGCACCTCATCTAAAAACGATGGAAGATCATGGTAGGGTTCGCCTTACAAAAAGCTGCAGAGTTTAAAGCAGCTTGTCTTGCTTGTGATTGTGTTGATGCTGCATTCTATAAATGTCATAACGTATATGCGTAATCCTATAATTCCTTTATTGAAGCAATGGAAGAATTATATGAACGGGTAAAAACTAAGAATAAAAATTTATTTTAATGATTTTTATTTGGAAGTACCTTAAGCACGTGCATCTAAAAACTTTAGTTGACGATACAAGCAGTCTATTTGCGGTAAATCGATACCATTAGCCTTTGCCATTTTCAGCGGATTACCAAAAATAGCCTCTACTTCCAAAGGTCGGCTTTCGTCGTAATCTATTTTCATACTGGTGCGGTAGGGCTTCATGTTGTCGGTATAATCCAACATTAATTGGACAAATTCCTGGGGGATCACTCTACCAGAACCTTTGGCTCCTAACAGCACTTCCTCCATTAATTGTTGGACTAGCTGACGGGTATTGATATCCGCCATTAATTCTGCGGTGGTGGCGTTGAGAATCACAGACAAACCATTATAAGGAATATTCCACACCAGTTTTTTCCACCTGGCTAAAAGTAAATCTTCCGCAACCTCTATATTTATCCCCGCATTTGTAAACTCATGGGTGATTTTTTGTAATCTTGGTGTAGTAGCCACAGAATGGTAATGAGAAGCATATTCAGCCATCGTTATTTTTCCATAATCCAAATGGTGAATATGCCCTGGGGCGATTTTGTTGGAACAGAGAAAACACAACCCTCCAATTACCCTATCATCGCCAGCAATTGCCGCTACTTCAGCCTCAATCCCCAACCCGTTTTGTAATACTAATACCACTCCATTGTCTTTAACTACAAATGGCAATATTTCCGTTAAGAGATGATTATGAGTTGTTTTCAGGGATACTATGACTACATCACACCGTGGCATTTTTGCTACATCTTGATAAGCATTAACACTAGGAATGGTGAAATTACCATCCTTGGACTGAATAATTAAACCATGGTTAGCAACCTGCTCATAGTCACTACGCAGTAGAAAATGGACGTCAAAACCAGCTTTTTGTAGTTTAGCACCATAAAAACCACCTAGAGCACCAGTTCCGATAACTGCATAGTTATTTTGATAAATATTGGTAGTAAGTGTTGTTGGATTCATGCAAAAATCATCTTATAAAGCAACAACAAAAATATTGGGTATCCCATACATAAGTACGAATGATAACTCCTTGTTAAACTAAAAAACAAACATCAGAATAGAGAAGCTTGTTCCATGACCTCCACAACTGAACTCTTTGCCAAATAATAATTAACTCCATTAGGTTTTGAAATAGATAGTTGGCAAGGACAATGCCAAAATTTGGAATTCCCCTGGCTGCGCTGGTGGAACGTGCAAGGTAATTTTTTGTTGACTAGGGATGGAAGAGCCGAGCAAGAACGCCAAAAAAGCGATGGCTTGGCTACTCAAGTCCAGGTCTTGGGAATGTAACCAGAAATTTGATACCCTACTAATTTGAGGATCTCTACGAGTTAACGTTTGACAGTTAGCAGCTAACGGTTAACATTATTTTTATTTGCAGTCTAGAAAAATCATTGACTACCACACAAACATCAACAAAATACGGTTTAGCATTACATACAACCACCCCTGAATTAGGTTTAGCCATGGGTAATTTCCAGGGGGAAAAACGTTGTGATGTCTGGAATTTAGAACGTCAGGTATCACGCTTATTACACCAATACCTCGTGGAATTTATTAAACCACAAACCTGGTCAGATTTAGGATTTATTGCTGTAGCTAAAGGGCCTGGTGGTTTTACTGGTACGCGAATTGGGATTGTAGCCGCCCGTACTTTAGGACAACAATTAGATATCCCTGTGTTTGCGATTTCGACTTTAGCTGCTGTAGCTTGGTCAAAAATGAGAAATAGGGGTAACAATGTAAAGGCGATCGCGGTTCAAATGCCAGCACAACGGGGCCAGGTTTTCGTAGGGATTTACCAACCGATTCAAGACAATAATCAGTTAGATATATTACTTGCCGATACAGTGTTTCCAGTAGATAAATGGCAAGAAAAATTAACTCATTGGCATACCGAATATGAGTTAGTTCTAGCCACATCGAGCTTAGCAGCCACGGTTAGCAGTGTTTTAGAAATAGCATATCTAGATTGGATTTCGGGAAAAAATTCCTATTGGTCAGAAGCTCTACCTTATTATGGGCAGCATCCTGTAGATTATGCCATGGGAGGCAATCATACTCATGATTAGACTATCTTCTAGTTTGTCTGATTTAGTCACAGACAATGATTTGTTATACATAGCTTTTCAAGACTTTGCTTGTTATGCTTTAACTCCTGACTGTACTGTTTACTAAATCGCTGTTCCTGTTTTTTTGTCCTATTTTCTCCTCTCTGTATTTATTTATTTATTTATTTATTTATTTATTTATTTGCTAGTGACTGCTTTATTTTTTTAATATAGCAAGGAGTAACAAATCAAACTTGATCTGTTACTCCTTGCTATAGACTCAAATTGATACATTGATTGAGAAAAATTATAGGAGGAATCAACTTGGAAGTTAAAGCAGCAGTAGCTCACAGTGCCGGTAAACCATTAACCATAGAAACAGTCAATTTGGATGCTCCTAGGGCAGGGGAAGTAATGGTAGAAATCAAAGCCAGTGGGGTTTGCCATACTGATGCTTTTACCCTATCTGGAGACGATCCTGAAGGTTTATTTCCGGCGATTTTGGGACATGAAGGGGCTGG
>CBZS010000181.1 GCA_000613065.1 Richelia intracellularis
TAGGTAAACAGGAATTAAGAGAAGCAATTTTTCAACATAGTTCTCAACGTTTTCAACAGCCAACTATCTATGCCAATCAAGTTGGTGGAAATGATGATTTAATCTTTGATGGCAGGAGTTTTGCCCACAATTGCCAGGGAGAATTAGTCTGTCGCGCCCGAGGCTTTGTCACCGATTTAATTATGTTGGAATTTGACCCGATACAACGGGACTTCTTGCCAGGAACCATTACCCATGAAGACGAATGTACAGATGCAGAAATCTGGCAAGCCCTAGTATTAGGAGTGCGGGATTATGCCGATAAATGTGGATTTACTCAAGCAGTTTTGGGATTGAGCGGGGGTATTGATTCGGCCCTTGTCGCTGCGATCGCTACCGCAGCCCTTGGTAAAGAAAATGTCCTTGGTGTCCTCATGCCTTCCCCCTACAGTTCTGAACATTCCGTTGCAGATGCCTTAGAACTCAGTAATAATCTGGAGATTAGAACACAAAGGTTACCCATTGGGGAACTAATGGCTGGCTATGATAAAACCCTGGGTAAATTGTTTACAGGTACAGAATTTGGACTGGCAGAAGAGAATATTCAGTCCCGGATTCGCGGTAACTTATTAATGGCGATCGCCAACAAGTTTGGTCATTTACTTCTGTCTACGGGAAATAAGTCAGAAATGGCGGTGGGTTACTGTACTCTTTACGGGGATATGAATGGTGGTTTAGCAGTGATTGCCGATGTCCCAAAAACCCGCGTATATTCGCTCTGTCGCTGGCTAAATCGTCAAGGAAGAAACCTGCAACTAATCCCCACAGCCAAGAATGGGACTTATGAGCCAGGGGACATTATTCCCCATAACATTATTACCAAGGCTCCAAGTGCTGAACTTAAACCTGGTCAAGTAGACCAAGACTCTTTGCCAGAATACAATATTTTAGATGATATATTGCAACGGCTGGTTCACGAACATCAATCAGCTAGTCAAATTGTTGCCGCAGGACATGATGCAGTAGTAGTAGATAGGGTCATGCAGATGGTAGCGCGGGCTGAATTTAAACGCCGACAAGCACCCCCCGGATTAAAAATTACTGATCGTGCTTTTGCTACTGGTTGGCGGATGCCCATTGCTAGCAATTGGTCTGTATTAAAAAATAGCTATCAAGGTAATTACACCTCTACTTTCAATGCAGATATCCAAGGTAGGGCAAGTTGTTCGTGGGATAATTAGGGATAATTGTCGATGGGACAAAATTACATTATTGGTTCTATTTTAGGCACTGCCATTGGTGATGCCATCGGCTTACCTTATCAAGGTTTATCCCCCCGTCGTGCAGCCAAGTTATTGGGGATTCCCCATCGATATCGCTTTCTTTTCTGTTGGGGAATGGTCTCTGATGATACTGAACATACCTGTATGGTTGTCCAGGCATTAATTGCTGCTGCTGGAAATAAGCTTAAATTTCAGTATTACTTAGGATGGCAGTTACGGTTTTGGCTGTTGGGTTTGCCGGCTGGGGTTGGTTTAGCAACTTTACGAGCCATTGTGCGATTGTGGTGTGGGTGTAGTCCAGAAAAAAGTGGGGTATTTTCTGCTGGAAATGGTCCTGCTATGGGTGCATCAATTCTTGGTGTAGCGATCACTGATGTTGAAAAGCTGCGAGAATTAGTAAAAATTTCCTCACGTATTACCCATACAGATCCTAAGGCTGAATATGGTGCTTTCGCGAGCGCTTTAGCTGCCAGAACTGCCTGTCAAACCCCAAAGGTTTCTGGAGAGCATTTTCTGTGGCAGTTGCAATTAGATCTCGGTGAATCAGCCAGTGAATTTATTCACATAATTCAAGCTGTAGTAATTAGTGTGAACAAGGGCGAGTCAACTCGCGAATTTGCGAACCGACAGGGAATGGCTCAAGGTGTTTCTGGGTATGTTTATCATTCCGTTCCGGTAGCAATTCGTGCTTGGTTAAGCCATCAGCAAGATTTTCGCACCGCAATTATGACTGTAATTCCCTGTGGTGGCGATACCTATTCCACTGCTGCGAGCGTAGGTGGTATTGTAGGTGCTGGTGTTGGCAAAGAAGGAATACCTCAAGAGTGGCTGAACAGATTACTAGAACAGTCTCGAACTGTGCAATGGATGGAACGTTTAGCCATCCAACTCGATAACGGGATGAAACTTGTTATATCCTAACAACCTATACAATTATTCTTTGCATGAGTACTATTACGTAATACTTTGTTTTTGGCGATCGTTTTATTTCATGGTTTTCGTCGGTTATTTCCACCATATTAGGTAATACTTACAATTATCTTGTGGCAATTACCACCATAGATAGTCTGGTTCGGAGGTAACATCACAACCATCGCCGTCCCAACCCCAGAAGTAAATTCCACTCTCATACATGAATTTTTCTACTTCAGTATTGGTTGTATCATCATTATCAGGGCTGTATTGAGGACGGTAGTTGTCTCCATTTGCTTGATCGATTACTTGGGATTGTAAGGATGCCAAATCTAGGGATTTAACAATTTTATTGCCGTTACTATCTAGTACGTAGTTGCCATCGCCATCTGTTTGATAGTACCTTGTATAATCCACATCATAGCCGATATAGTCCAATGCGGTGAGGTCTACCTCAATAATTTTACGTATGGTGTTCGTTGACAATAATGGATTCATAATACCAGGATCTGGATTATTATTTGCCCAATGGCTGGCTTGCATCCCGTTACCACCCAAACTTGTATCCATACCCCTGGCAAAGAGAGCTTCGTAAGTCCTGGTTTTGTTGGTTAGCTTACCTTTTCTATGTATTATTTGTTCTGTCTCGCTGAGGGTAAAGACAGTTTGACATTTGTCAATAGAAAAATAGCGGCGTTGAGAATCCACAGAAAAATCAATCGCGCCTAGTTTGGCGCTGTAATCTGAACAGCGAAACATATCTAAGGTTTAGGGCTTTGCTGTTCCTGGTGTGGGATCTATACCACTAATGAAACCCAAATTGTGTCCAATTTCATGAAAAACAACACTGGTAAAATCAAAACTGTTTCTATCTACCGTGCCTTGGGCATATTTATAACTCCAGTTATATCTCGAGTTTAATTGGATATAGCCGTGGAGTACACTTTGAGAAGTAAATTTCAGACCCAATGCCATTGCGTTAACACTTGTCATCATGATATTAGAATCAGTAGTCCCTATAGTTCCATCTTGGTAAATAATCTTGTAACCTGAGAATAAATCACCGTCAGGATTAATGGTTATTGGAAAAGAATCAGTATTTTGCTCTGCTAATTCAACTGTTGGCAATAAATCAATATTTTTTCCTGTTAACTCTGCTTTGGATTCTGCTGTGGTTCTGAATGTATCGTATTTATAGTTAGTCCTGAGATTAGGTGTTGCAACTCCCATTTTTCCCCAGGGAAGTTCATTCATATCCAAATGAATATTGACTGTAATAGGATCTGTAATGTACTGCTCCCAAATTAAAGCAGCTAATTCAGCCGCTTCTTTTTGCTCTTGGGTGACATTTCCTGCGTAGGTAAGATTTATTTTTAGTGAAGATGCTCCTGCATTGTTCCCTAAAATCAAGACAGTTGCTAAGGTGAATGGAGCAACTAAATATTGGTATATTCTTCTTCGTTTAAACTGATGACCGGAATGAGCTTGTGTGTCTTTTTTTATAGTAGATAACATATTAAAAAACTGAATTTATAAATATGTCACCCACTATAAGCGCGAGTATTATCTGTTGAAAAAAACAAGGTAAATTTGATAAAAGCTAGAGTATTTTATTTATGAAGCTTGGCTTTATATTCGAGATATAGCTCTTCGATAATAGAACACTCAATTTACCCCACATTCCGCAGGTTAGTTAGCAAAGAAGATAATATTTACGACAGGGAGCACCAAAAAACTGTAGAATCCAGCACCGCTGTTCACTAGGGAGCACCAAAAAACTGTAGAATCCAGCACCGCTGTTCACTGAGGTTGGAAATCTGTTTCAAAGAAGCGAACGTTAATAAATGAATTGGGTGCGACTCTTTTGGTAGTACGGAGTATGATATAAGAATAATAAATGACAAGTCAACCAGAGTCGTATTGACAGCCAAAAATGTACTTGATGGAATTGGCTTGTAAAAAGTGAAAAAAGAGGAACAGTTCCACACCCTATGCAAGGATCTACATCAAATCAAGCTATGTTTTGATCACAAGCACGAGAACTATTTGAACAGATAGTTAGTTGGTTAGACTCAGACAGCATTTGTGGGTTAGAACACTCCCAGATAGAGAGTAAGTTACTTGAGAATGGATACTAACTATTGAGACGGTTGTTACTTACAAACAAAGATATTTTGATAAACGCAGTCAAGATGAAATAGAGGGAGAGTGTGCAGCCACAGACTCAGTAAACAGAACACATAAGAAAAAATTGTCGTGGAAATTCACCACATTATTTGGCACAGGAATCGCTTTTGAATAAATAGTAATTTCTCAGAATTTTTCTAAAATCACAATATCCTTTTCAGTTGCATTCACTTCACTCAAACGTTTGCGGCTAATTCGTTTGAGTACCCCACCACTTTATAAACTACTTACATAATAAGACGATATATATCCGGGTGTATAAATGACGCGAGTTAAGTGCGAATAAATTAACTTCAAACTCCCAAAACCTTAGCTGATGTGTGTGCTTCAAGACGCTGCAAAATAACGCAACACCACGACGACAGATTTAGTAATCCGAGGACTGCATCACGTATTAGGTAGCGTACCCATTAAAAACTGATTCATCCCGCGTTTATGCAACGCCAGAAATTTTTCTTTAAAGCGTCTTATAAAATCAAAAATTGGATTATTCAGTTTCTTGAATCTGCAGACGAATGGACCGAGCTGTTGCCCCACTAATATCTAAATCCATAACTTCCCCACCCAGTGGTTCTACGCAATCAAGGAGCGATCGCAAGTGAGGTGTACTAGCTCCAGTATCTACATACAATCTATCTGCTAGGTTACTAATCCGCTTCCAAGTCATGTATAACTTAGCTATGATCTGTTCCATTTGCGAAGCTTGATTCACTAAGTCAGCCGCCACATTTAAACAATTTACCCGTTGAGCTTCCACTAACACTAATTCAATATCTACCCTGGCTTTATCTAGAGCTTGTACCTGGGCTGAAGCATTGAGATATTTAGCTAAATTCCTGGCTTCTGTGGTTACTTGTTTCAGGGTATCCACATCAGGATTGATTTCTAATTCCTCTTGTAAGGACTCCTGATGGGATTCTGGTAACTTTTCTAATTCTTTTACCAA
>CBZS010000182.1 GCA_000613065.1 Richelia intracellularis
TTGAATGGCACGTTTGAGTGGACGAGCACCAAATACAGGGTCAAATCCAACTTCGGCAATAAATTCCAGGGACGAATCGGAAAGTTTGAGGGACATTTTTCTGCCAGCTAGTCTGTAGTGCAGCTTTTCTACCTGTAACTGCACAATCTGCTGTAATTGCTCTTTTAACAGGGCATGGAAGATAATAATTTCGTCAATCCGGTTAAGATATTCGGGACGGAAACTTGTCCGCATGGCTTCCATTACCCGATGGCGCATTTCATCATACCGGGAATCATCCCCAGCTACATCGAGAATATACTGAGAACCAATGTTACTAGTCATAATGATAATGGTGTTCTTAAAGTCCACCGTATGACCTTGGGCATCAGTAACACGCCCGTCATCTAAGATTTGTAGGAAGATGTTAAACACATCTGGGTGTGCTTTTTCAATTTCGTCGAAGAGAATCACAGCATAGGGACGACGGCGAATAGCTTCGGTCAGTTGTCCTCCTTCTTCATAACCTACGTATCCGGGAGGGGCACCAATTAACCGGGAAACGGTATGTTTCTCCATGTATTCGGACATATCAATTCGTACCATGGCTTCTTCGGTATCGAACATATACGCCGCTAATGCCTTGGCTAATTCCGTTTTCCCTACCCCTGTGGGACCAAGAAAGACAAAACTAGCAATAGGACGGTTAGGATCGGCTAAACCGGCACGGGAACGCTGAATGGCATCAGCGACGGCTGTTACGGCTTCTTCTTGCCCTATGACACGCTGATGTAAATCGCCTTCGAGATGGAGGAGTTTTTCCATCTCTGATTCCACCAACTTACTGATAGGAATTCCCGTCCACTTGGAAATTATTTCCGCGATGTCTGATTCTGTGACTTCCTCTCTGAGTAAGGAAGTACCACTTCCCTGGGCTTGGGCTAATTCAGCTTCAGTGGTTTCCAATTGCCGGTGTAAATCTGTTAACTTACCATACTTCAACTCCGCAGCTCGGTTGAGGTCATAGTTGCGTTCCGCTTGCTGAATTTCCAAGTTGACCCGATCAATTTCTTCTTTCACCGACTGAATTTTGGTAATTACATCCTTTTCAGATTGCCACTGAGCATTAAGTGCTCTTTGTTCCTCTTTTAAATCGGCTAGTTCTTTTTCTAACCGTTCTAAACGCTCCTTAGAAGCGGCATCACTTTCTTTTTGCAGGGATAATTTTTCCATTTCCAACTGCAAAATTTTCCGGTCAATTTCGTCTAAATCCTCTGGTTTGGAGGTAATCTCCATTTTTAACCGGGCTGCGGCTTCGTCTACCAAATCAATGGCTTTGTCTGGCAGGAAGCGATCGCTAATATACCGACTAGATAATGTGGCGGCTGCTACTAGGGAACTATCGGAAATCTTCACCCCATGGTGGACTTCATACCGTTCTTTCAAGCCCCGTAAAATAGAAATGCTATCTTCTACACTGGGTTGATCCACATACACCTGCTGAAAGCGTCTTTCTAACGCAGCATCCTTTTCAATATACTTGCGGTATTCATCCAGAGTTGTTGCCCCAATACAGCGCAATTCACCCCGTGCCAACATGGGTTTGAGTAAATTACCAGCATCCATTGCCCCTTGAGTTGCTCCAGCACCAACAACAGTGTGGATTTCATCAATAAACAGGACAATATTCCCTTCAGATTCTGTTACTTCCTTTAATACAGCCTTGAGACGTTCTTCAAACTCACCCCGGAATTTTGCCCCCGCAATCAATGCGCCCATATCCAGAGTAATTAACTGTCGGTCTTTTAAAGATTGGGGTACATCTCCTGCAATTATACGTTGTGCCAAACCCTCTGCGATCGCGGTTTTTCCTACCCCTGGTTCCCCAATTAGGACAGGGTTATTCTTGGTACGCCGGGAGAGAATTTGAATAGTACGTCGAATCTCATCATCCCTACCAATTACTGGATCGAGCTTACCTTGGCGGGCTGCTTCTGTGAGATCCCTTCCATATTTTTCTAATGATTGGTATTTACCTTCGGGATTTTGGTCAGTCACTGTTTGGTTGCCGCGAATCTGTTTAATAATATTTTTGAGGTTGGCTTCGGTCAAACGAAATTCTTGAAACAAACTTGTGCCAAAGCGCTTATCTTTAGCATAACCAAGTAATAAATGTTCAATGGAAATATATTCGTCTTTAAATTCCTTACGGTAGGCTTCCGCCCTGTCTAAAACTTGATCTAAACTACGTCCCAAGTAGACAGAGCTAATTTCACCAGATAACTGTGGTTGCTGTTGGACAAATTGCTGAGTACGATCGCGTAATTTTTGGATATTTACATCAGCCTTCGTAAATACTGCACTAGCCAAACCTTCCTGTTCCAGGACCGCTTTCATCAAATGTTCACTTTCAATTTGCTGCTGTTGATTCTGCTTGGCAATATCAGGAGTATGGGCGATCGCTTCCCAAGCTTTCTCTGTAAATTGGTTAGGATTAGTAGGTTGCATAGGCTTTTTGAGGAACGAACGTTACGGAGATATAAACTGAATCAAGCTAACTCCGGCGTTGCATAAGTGGGGGATGAATTAGGGTTTGAAACCATTGATAAATCGTTGAAAATTTAGTGAAATCATCCCCTGATTCAGCAACGCCCTAACTCCTACAGCTATGTTCAGCTTAAAATTTTTAACTAATTAAAAGAAAAATATATTTATTCTTTAATAATTATTCTAAAAATAAACCAGTATTCGCCAGGATCGGTCTTCACGTCTTTTGATAGTAGTATTACCGCCCGTTGTGGAAAAGGCAATTTCCTCTTCATGGAGGTGACGGTTGTTAATTTGCAATTCATCATCCCTTTACTCCTTCCCCAAAGTGTTGCTCTCTTCTGTTAATTTGAGACAACAGTGGGGTTAGCAAAAATTATAAAGGAGTCCATGGCATGAGTCGCCGATTGTTGATAACTGGTGGTGCAGGGTTCATCGGTTCTAACTTTGTTCATCATTGGTGTCAGAATTATCCCCAGGATCGGGTAGTAGTTTTAGATGCTTTGACCTATGCAGGTAATCGCAATAACTTAGCAACCTTAGAAGATAAAGAAAACTTCCGCTTTGTTCAAGGAGATATTTGCGAGCGCCCCCTAGTTGATGAGTTACTGGCAGAGGTAAATATCGATATTATTGCTCACTTTGCTGCTGAATCCCATGTTGATCGTTCTATTTTGGGACCCAGTGCTTTTGTTCAAACTAATGTAATAGGAACTTTAAATCTATTAGAAGCTTTTCGTTCCCATTGGAAGAACAATTCCTACCCAGATGACTATCGTTTTCTTCATGTATCTACGGATGAGGTTTATGGTAGCCTAGAGCCCCAAGACCCTGGTTTTAGTGAAACTACTCCCTATGCACCGAATAGTCCTTATTCAGCTTCCAAGGCTGGTAGTGACCACTTAGTTCGGGCTTATTTCCATACCTACTCATTACCCACAATCATTACTAATTGTTCCAACAATTATGGCCCTTATCAATTTCCCGAAAAGTTGATTCCTCTGATGTGTATCAATACTTTGATGGGTAAACAGTTACCTGTTTATGGAGACGGGAAAAACGTTCGAGACTGGTTGTATGTGGGTGACCACTGTACTGCTTTAGATGCTGTTCTTAACCGTGGTATAGCAGGAGAAACTTATAATATAGGTGGAAATAATGAGGTAGAAAATATCAGCTTGGTAAAAATGTTATGTGAATTAATGGATGAATTAGCAACAGATTTGCCAGTACGTCCTAGCAGTGAATTAATTACCTATGTGAAGGATAGATTAGGACATGACCGCAGATATGCGATTAATTCCACTAAAATTCAGAACCAGTTAGGTTGGTCCCCTTCTGTCACAGTTGAGCAGGGTTTACGTTTAACCGTAGCCTGGTACCTCAGCCATCAGGACTGGTGGCAACCCTTACTGTCACCAGAATATCAAGCTTATTATAGTCAAGTTTATACTCAAAGTGCGAGTTAATATCTAAAATTTAAGTGGGGAAAGGGAAAGGTGAAAGGGTTAAATCCACACCCACCCCTTTAAACTCCAGCAAAATCCCTCCATTATGAAACTAGATATGTGAAAATTTAGTCAATTAAACCTTATCTCTATCCAAACCTGGGGTTTGCCAGTTTGCCAGGGAATTATATTCTCTGTATAAATAACGCAAGTCCCCTTGTAGAGGATTAAACTGCTGCTCTGTTCAAAACTACGGATTTCAAGAAAGTAGACGGGGTTTATTATTCCCTTTAGTAAATTTTTTACTTCTGTAACCTGAGTATTCTTCCTGTGTCTTAACACCCTTATTTACTTACCAAAATTATCAAGTCAAAACCCAATGAAAACCACATTACCATCAATTATCCGTTATTCATTTGCAGCAATAGCTGGAATTAGTATTGCTTCTCTATCAGCACCTGAACCCACCTTAGCCCAATTAAACCAACCTGAGAACCAACCAGGATATTCTGGTCAAAATGCCAATGAGCCATGTGCTGCTGGTCAAAATTTTAGTGTGTTTAATCTTATTCACTGTGCCCAATTAAAAAATACCAGATGGGATGCTTACCAAAGTACAGGAACAATAGATTCAGCTGCAGCTGAATTTAGGAAAAAGCAGCAAGAAAGATTTCGTAAGCAACAGCAAACAAAAAATTCAACCCAAACTGGTACGCAATTAAATATTGTGCCGGGATCTAATACAAATGAGTCGGGGCAATAGTATGTCAAATTTTTCTGGCAATTAATTATATTTGTTGCTCGTAGGGATCGCGGCATGCAAGCACTTCGGTAAAATTTTCCCTAGACCAACCAGCGACCGCTAATAATGGTTATATTAATGTTGTACCTATGGATGTCAGAGAATATTCAACGCTGAGAGGCACTTCCGATAACACTTTACGCTCTACTAATCCATTACGTTCTAGTTTGCGCAGGGTTTGAGTCAATACCTTTTGGGAAATACCTTGAATACGTCGCTGAATTTCGTTATATCCTCGTGGACTGTAGGCTAGGCAATATAATAGAATTATACTCCATTTATCTGCAATCAGTTCGAGATTTTGTTGGGTCGGACAATTGAGTGTAAAAACCTCTGGTTCTGGAAGATAACGTACTATTTTACCGAGTAACGCACCATTTGGAGCCTGATTGTGTTTGCACCGCAGTTTATTCTAGCTTGAAGTCATAAATCAGTTTAACTGTTTCAGGCTAACCAAGTAGGCACCATGAGTTCTAGCACCAATCTATTTTCACCCATTAAATTAGGTTTCTACACATTGCCTAATCGGATTGTCATGGCACCAATGACTCGCTTGTGAGCTGTTGCGACTATTCCTACAACTTTAATGCCTGAATACTACTCCCAAAGAGCCTCGGCAGGATTAATTGTGACTGAATGTACCATGGTTTCACCCATGAGTAATGGATATCAATTGTCCGGGAATTTATTCCCCCGAACAGGTAACTGCATGGCAAAAAGTAACCGATGCTGTTCACAAAAATGGAGGTAAGATTTTCGGCGTTGCTGAATCAGGGAATGATTTCACTAAATTTTCAACGATTTATCAATGGTTTCAAACCCTAATTCATCCCCTGATTCAGCAACGCCGGATTTTCCTGCAATTGTGGCATAGTGGTCGGGTGGCACATACATCTCTGGTCAACGGTAAATCACCTGTTGCTCCCAGTGCTATCGCTGCTACTGGAACTCTACATACTCCTGTTGGTAAAGTTACTTTAGAAATTCCTCGTGCCGTAGAAACTACAGAAATACCTGAAATTGTTGAACAGTTTCGTCAAGGGGCAGTGAATGCCATGGATGCTACTTTTGATGGAGTGGAATTACACGGTGCTTTCGGTTACTTAATTGACCAATTTCTCCAAGACTGTTCTAATCAAAGGAAAGATGAGTATGGAGGCTCTGTTGAAAACAGAGAAGAGCTTACAATACAAGTAGTAGACGCTGTTTGTCAAGTTTGGGGTGGCGATCATGTCGGAATCAAATTATGCTCCAGTAACACATTCTATGGAATGGGAGATTCCCATGTCCAGTGAACATTTGGCTATGCGAGCAATAAACTAAATCGTTTGGGTGGGACTCTTTTAGTAAGAAGGGGAGTGGCACTTAGACAGGTATTGGAAAAGGTGGAGAGGTAGTAGAACAACGAGCTTTGAGAACTTGCTTGAGCAAAGGAATACCACTAGAGTACAAAGCCAGCTGATTGGGTTTATGTTCTTGTTGTAGATGAAACTGCCAATACTCATCCCAATCGCCACTGATGTATAAAGAACCCAGGGGTAAAACAGCCTCAGCACCCCTCATGGTCTATCTAGCCCCAGTGATATCCATCTTGTCTTTTATCAGGTGGCGACAAGCACCCTCAATCACCCCCGTGGCCATGGGGAATCCAGCTTTGAAGTAATCGTCATATTTGAGGTATTTGGCATTGTTAACTAAATATTTAGCACAGCTATCCACGGGTTTACGTTCTTGGGGGGTGAGTTTGGGTAAAGTCGCACTCCGGCGCATACCTGGGGCAACTGAACTTTTTTTACCTTCAATGATAAGCTGTAAACGTCTGCTTACCCAAGCTTCTGCCTGTGTTGAAGTCTGAGAATAAAAGACAAATGCAGCTTTCCACAAATACTCAATAACATGGATAATATCCCTGTCTTAGTCCATGAGAATATTGCTGTGCTGGTAGATTAAACTCCCCACCCAAAGAAAATAGCGTATTTATCTTTCTTCCTCCATAACCGATTCTATTGGCGATTACTGTGCCAAATAATGTGGTCAATTTCCGCGACAATTTTTTCTTGTGTGTTCTGTTTCCTGAGTCTGTACCTGCACACTATACCTCTATTTCATCTTGACTGCGTTTATCAAAATATCTTTGTTTGTAACAACCGTCTCAATAGTTCGTATCCATTCTCAAGTAACTTAGTTTCTATGTGGGAGTGTTCTAACCTACAAATGCTGTCTGAGTCTAACCAACTAACTATCTGTTCAAATAGTTCTCGTGCTTGTGACCAAAACATACCTTGATTTGATGTAGATGCTTGCATAGGGAGTGGAACTGTTCCTATTTTTTCACTTTTTACAAGCCAATTCCATCAAGTAGATTTTTGGCTGTCAAGACTACTCTGGTTCACTTGTCATTTATTATTCTTATATCATACTCCGTACTACCAAAAGAGTCGCACCGAAATCAATTCAATCTTGCCTAGATCCATTTAATGCAACCGAATGAGGATGATTTGAAGACTCGAGATGTAATCAATCCCGTAATATCCACATTTAGGCCTATATATAAAGGCTTAATTATTACTAATGGAGGATATGACAAATCTAAGTGAAATCAAATTCTCGCAACAGCCAATGCGGATCTAGTTTCTTTTGGTACACCCTTGATTGTTAACCCCAATTGACCTCGAAGATTGGCAATAAATGCACACTAAAATACTCGAAATTTTGCCAAAGTATATGGTAGGGGAGAGCAATATTTAGAAGAAGGTTACACCGATTATTCTTTTCTGGAAACGCCAGAAATATAAAATGCTTGAAGCAATTAAAGTATAAATAAGTACATTTTTCTTGTCCCTTTAGCTTACAATCACCTGACAAACATGAAATTTATGTAAACTTTAGGGTAGTAAATCCTGACCGCTTTCCATTAATAGGGATATACTAGGGCAGAAACAAACAAGGCATTTTTGCGGTCATCAGGATGTATACGTTCGGCTGAACATTTATCCCGACATCTAAGTAAAGGCACAAATATATTTTTGTGTCTTTTATTTGTATTTTTAGGGAATCAGCAATAGTTGTATCATCACACCGAAAAGTACCCATATGTGCAGATGCAATGGGAAATTACTAATAATATCGGCGTTGCATAAGTGCGGGATGAACAAGCAGTAAGAACAGTCAGCATATAATTATCCATAGCGGCTCGATTATATTTTTGGCGATTACTACGTTTCAAAGATTGCTCTAGGTTTAAAGCATTAAAGAGCGATTCGCCGCAGAAGTGCTAAGTTTTGTGGAGCATGACCAGTACGGACACCACAAGCATCTTCAGAAAAAGTGACATATAAAGTCCAATGCAACCCATTTTCGACACCCCATTTCCACACCCCAATGAAGACGAATCACTTGTCCTCAGGTGATTTTTAAAACAGAAATTACCAGCTAAAGCGGTTGAATAAAGATATCCCATTTGGGCAACAGTGGATTTAGCTGTAATCTAGACTCGACTTGTTTCATAGCTTTCTTTGTTAGGGAAATCCCTTTTTGGTAAACAGTTTTACTTAAACTCAAAATAGGATATAAGCCTTTCCAAGTCATATTCGAAACCCAGGAAAGGATGACTTCAACATGAACAAGCTTCGCCCCCCCATTCCAATCCTGGTCAAGAATACCCCAATAACCCTCTATGGGATTGTATTTACTATGGTAAGGAGCATAGTAAAGCAATTGAATTGGTATATTTAGGATATCAAGAAACTCAACCATCCTTTTTTTTAATTGAGTTCTTACTCCATTACTTTCCGGACCATTATCAACTTTAATTTGTATCAGTTCGGTATCCTGCTTTTGTTCTGGTGTCATTGTCTTCCACCATTGAATTAGAGTATCAACAATAAAATCCCTGGTTTTATAAGAAGAACTACCAAAGTTAATATAGAATAATTGCCCACTATCTTCATCAAGAATCCCACAGGGAGTATATTTTTCTGTGGATCCGATATAATTATCCTCAGCTTGATTGTCTCCTCTGGTTTTTCCACCACGAGAATAACCCCCGATATTAACGGTAGCTTTGCAATCCATGCTTAGTCCTTTGACTTTGACGCTTGTTTGTTGATTGCGGCTCAAATTCTTTGATGTTGTTGAAGATATCATGGGTTTGTGCAATTTTTTTTGAGGTTTGGCTTTTACTACTTTACGAAGACCATAGCCCATTCGATTCAATACTTGTGTCATTGTACTGGCGCAAGGCAATTGCTCCTGGCTAAATCCCTGTTCTTTGAGTTTTTCTAGTGCGAATGTTGCTGTTAACCGGGTATAGGCTAAGGAAGTTTTAAATGTTGGGTCTTGTTGAGAATCAGATTGTGCAATTTGTCCCAGGGATAATGCCACAACAGAAGAGGTTGTTTCTCCTGGCAACGCTTTGCTGTGCTAAAGGCTCATTGTAATCCCACACAGATTATCCCTGTTCTTTTTTCCCCTAACCCTAACTCTATATTTTCTCTACCCCAACGGAATACTGTTTGTGCTAACCTTGCTCTACCTTGGCAATATTTCAACGTCATCTGAGCTTGAAAGCCCCGAGGTTCTACTCCATTCATTTTCGATGCTGCCAACCGCAAGTCTTCTATTTGTAATCTTGTTAATGATTTGGGTTCCTCTGCTGGGTATAGCATACTCCAAAATACTTGCCTCTGTTTTTTTACTCATTAACATTACATCTTACTTTCATTGGTAAATTCTTTCTTATAAATAACCTAAGTTACCAGCATCACAATTTAAACTAGTTAGATAAAACTGAACTTCACAGGTTGTTTTATTCCAAAGATGTGGTAGCCGCACAACCATGACAACGCATTTAAGACCAACCTAATTGTCTTGGTTATGCACAGTTTGCAGTTGAGAAATAGGAACACACCAAATTTGACCTTTTTCAGTACGATGATGACCTTTCTTTACCCGTTTATCATAACTATGGATCATACCTTTAAAGCCTTGAGACAACTGTTGCTCAAACCAATTTTTCACTTGTCCCTAAAGTGTAGGATGATTACCTTTGAGTGCTAAAACATAATCTGCTTTTTCATTAAAGATTTGAGATGCAACGCCTCAAATTTGTTGAGCTTTTTATCTTTGGTTTTGAAGATTTGAAACCCTTAAGCGCAAGCCTTGTTGTCAGATATACCATTAGACTAACCCGTTCTGTTAAGATAGACCTTTTGCGTCCTTAGCATACTACTTAACTTATTTTATACTTAAATCTCCATTTTTGTGCCCCACGAGTGTTCCAGCAACTGGGGAAGATTCGGTGGCATAGGGGAGTGCCAGGTAGGGGGATCAAGACCTTGATTAAGCCCAATAAAAACTTATAGCCCCACCTGGCACCACCTAATGTAGGGAAGCGTTCTCCAGTTGCGTCAACGCCCTTTGGGTTAGCCTGCGCTTAGGCACGAAGTGCCCGTCGTTGGCGTTCGCACTTGACAATCAAGACATACTCCACAATTATGTACAACAATCTGTAATTCTCACTACAAAATTAGATGCCCTTACCCTGGTTAGAACACTCCCAGATAGAGAGTAAGTTACTTGAGAATGGATACGAACTATTGAGACGGTTGTTATAAACAAAGATATTTTGATAAACGCACTCAAGATGAAATAGAGGGAGAGTGTGCAGCCACAGACTCAGTAAACAGAACACACAAGAAAAAATTGTCGCGGAAATTGACCACATTATTTGGCACAGTAATCGCCAATAGAATCCATTATGGAGGAAGAAAGATAAATACGCTATTTCCTTTGGATGGGGAGTTTAATCTACCAGCACAGCAATATTCTCATGGACTAAGACAGGGATATTATCCA
>CBZS010000183.1 GCA_000613065.1 Richelia intracellularis
AGTTTACATTAAAAAATATCAATAAGAAGGAGTAGAAGAACTAAAAAAAATACACCAGAAAGGACAGCAAAGTGAATTAAATCAGTATAGTGATATTTTCAAAGAATGTTTTGAGAAACATCCATCTGCAAGTATTGCAGAACCGAGTGGTGCCATTGAAAAAATAATTGGTATTAAGCGCAGTCCAACTCAGGTAAGAGAATTTATGCCCAGAACAGGTTTGCGTTCCTTAAAAGTGGGGTATGTGCCGGGAAAGTCAGTAGACCCAGAAAAGATTGAAGAGGTAGAAAAATATAGACAAGAAAAGCTATAAGCATTACTGGAAGAAGCTATTAGCGGAAAGAGAGTAGTTTTTTTGGTTGACGCAGCCCACTTTGTACATCGAGCATACTTAGGATTTTTATGGTGTTTTATAATAACATTTATCTGTTCACCTTCCGGTGGAAAACGATTTAATGTTTTAGGAGCAGTTAATGCAGTTACTAACGAAATAATTACAATTACAAATGAAACTTATATTGATTCAGAAAGTCTGTGCCAGTTGTTATTAAAATTAGCTAATCTGGGGCTAAATAAACCAATTGTTATTGTACTAGATAATGCCATATATAAGAAGTGTAAATTAGTACAAAACTATGCGATATCAGTCGGTATACAACTATGTTATTTACCTTGCTATTCTCCACAATTAAATTTGATTGAAATATTTTGGCAATTTATTAGAAATGAATCTTTAGGCTCTAAGTACTATGCTAATTTGGCAGATTTTAAGGCAGCAATCTCTAACTGCATTGCTACCGCTAATACTGATAAGCAGAAGAAGTTAAACAGCTTATTGACTCTCTAGTTCCAGAGATTTAAAAAAGTCTAAGTTTTAGCCGTTTAAAGTATAGATAAAGTTGTCTTGAAAAAAGTATATTTTTAGCAAAATTTCACACAATTTGAGAAATTGATTCTAGCAAACACCGTTTGAACGAAACTTACTTTCATAGGAGTTGACGCCCCGACATCCCCAGCTTCTTTCCGCTTGGGAACCAAGCAAGAGAAGGAGGTCGCCCACTGCGACATTATATAGCTAAATAAATGTGATAGTTCTTTATGCCAAAGTGGAACCAGAATCCATACCCCACTGGTGTTTCAGTAGCTCTTGATAAGTTGCTTCTCTAACGACCATTTGTTCGTAGAGCTTAATAAGAAAATCTTTGGCTTGGTCGTGACTCATATGCTGTACCTGAGTAGCAAATGAACGAATACAGAATTGTTGCTCGAGAGAAAGTTTAGGATTGTTCATAGAATTAACTCAGAAAACAATTTAATTTGATTGAATTGAGATTAGAGTTAGCAGTCTCAAACAAACGAAATTGCTAACTTGGTACCCATGTTCTAACAACATAGCAATTTTGTGAGTAAATTGCTCTTGTTCATATGGGTATTTTTTGTATAAGTAACTCCTACTTGCGTATTCTGATTATATGGCCTTCAAGTTTCTGAAGGTTAATTCCGGAACCTTCAGCCATTAATAGAAACTATAAGGTCTTAAACGAAGATGATATTCTTCGTACCTGAGAATCTGCAATATGTCAATAACCTCTAGCCAAAAATATGCTTTCCATTGGATATTAGAGGAAGGTTAAAATATTTTTATCAACTTATAAACGAGAAAAAAGCTCGGGCTGAACAAAATGCTAAGTATATTTACTAATTTTTTTGGAAATTTTTCTCTGGATTTGGGTAAAAATACTATTTTGAATAAATTAGACGACTTGGAATGTAGCGTACCTAAGGCTATTGGAGCGATGATAGAGCAAGTAGAAAATTTTTAATTAAATTATTTATGGGAAGTGGTGCGACAACCAACTCCCCACACCACCAAATTAATCTTCAAAAGCGACAATCACCACTGTAATGTTATCGTGACCACCTTCTTCTTTTGCTCCCTCAATGAGAAACATAGCAGCTTTTTCTAATAAAGAGTTATCTCTCAGGCAGGAAGCTATTTTTTCATCCACTAGTTCCTCGGTTAAGCCATCGCTACATAGTAGCAGGCGATCGCTCTTTTGTACTTCTAGAGCTTTGACATCAATTTCCATCAAGTCTTCCCGTCCTAAACAACGGGATAATACATGGCGGAAAGGGTGAACTCGTGCTTCTTCTGGGGAAATATCACCCATTTTTAAAGCCCGAGCGACCCAAGTATGATCTTGGGTGATTTGTTGTAATTGGTCATCTCGGAAGCGGTAAAGCCGAGAATCTCCCACATGGGCAAAACAAGGTAATTCTCCCTCACGTACCATGACTGCAACTACAGTCGTACCCATATCGGCGCGCTCTGGGTGATTTTTTTGGTCGTTGATAATTGCTTCATTAGCTTGGAAGCATGCTTCTTGGAGTAATTCTTCTCCAGATTTAGAAGAATCCCAATTTTTGAGTAAATACTGTTGAATTTCTTCAGTAGCGATCCGGCTGGCTTGTTCTCCTCCTGCATGACCTCCCATACCATCAGCAACGAGAAAAAATCGTCCTTCTGGCTCAGCATAATAAGAGTCTTGGTTGCTAGAGCGAATCAATCCTGGATCGCTCAAACCCGTAAAACTAATTTTCATAAATTGATTTCAACATAATTAATACATACGTTCGTAACGGTCTAAGCGTAAAAGCAGCCTAATGAGGAACCATGATACAGTTGCAGCAATTAAACCGGCAAATACCGCTAACCATATATAATCTTTAAGCAATAAAATTGTGGCAGAAAGGGTAAAACCACTGATAATTAACGAGTATGTCATACTCAGTTGGATATTACTTTGACGGCGTAGCAAACGCTCTGTTTCAATAGAACGCAATCGCAAGCGCATATCTCCCCGTTCTAAGCGCTCGAGGGTATCCTCTAATCTCCGGGGTAATCCTAGGGCTGTATTACTTACTTGCACAGCCTGGCGACTCAATTCATTGAGAAAAGTGTTTCCCTGTGAGTCATTCATATCACTCATAAGCTGCATTGCATATGGTTGGGCAACTTCCATAAAATTAAATTCGGGGTCTAATCCTTTTCCTACTCCCTCTAAAGTTGAGAAGGCACGCATCACAAAAGTAAAGGTTGCAGGAAACCTAAAAGGCTGATTATAAGCGATTTCATATAAATCGTCACTAATGGCGGTGATGGATTGGGCTTCAAAGGGCTTATCCATGAAGTTATCTAGCATATATTGTACTGATCGCCTCACGGGTCCCATATCTTCCACCGGAGCCAAAGCACCTAGATTTATCAAGGAAGTCACAACGCGATCGCCATCTTTTTGAGCCACACCAAACAAAGTCTCCATTAACCCTTCCCGGATATTAGCTTTGATTTGCCCCATCATGCCAAAGTCATAAAATATCAAAGAGCCTTCTGGGCTCACAGCAATATTCCCGGGGTGGGGATCGGCATGAAAAAAGCCATTGTTAAGTAGTTGGTGTAGATAAGCCTTAGCCCCCAGACGCGCCAAAATTTTGCGGTCTAATCCTGCTGCTTCTAGGGCTGAATATTGACTGATTTTAATACCAGGCAGATATTCCAAGGTTAAGACCTTAGGGGAGGCGTAACGCCAGTACACTCGCGGTACTTTCACCCAATCTTCACTACGAAAATTACGGCGAAAAGTATCTGCATTGCGACCTTCTTTGAGATAATCAATTTCTTCCCAGAGAATGCGACAACATTCTTCATAAATACCCAACCAGTCTCGACCCCTTCCCCATTCTGGATGTCGTTGGAAATAATAGGCAATACCTTTGAGGATTTGTAAATCAATTTCAAATAGCTTTTTTAAACCGGGACGTTGTACCTTGACAACTACAGCTTCTCCCGTATGTAAAACAGCTTTATGTACTTGTCCCAAGCTAGCAGCAGCGAGAGGAACTGGTTCAAAATTATGAAATAATTGGGGAATTTCTCGAGCCAGTTCCTGCTCAACAATGGCTTCTACTTTTTCATAATTGAAAGCTGGAACTCTATCTTGGAGTTTACTTAACTCTTCCACATACTCACTGGGAAAAATATCAGCGCGTGTGGAAAATAATTGTCCGACTTTAATAAAAGTCGGACCTAAATCCAGTAGGGTATTGCGAATCCAAATTGCTTGTTTTTTGCGTCTAGCAGCACAGTTGGCTTCCGTCATTTCCCCGAAATAACTCCATGATTTTTTGTTTAACCATAGTCTGAACATCAAGGTCAAAACAAATGACCAAATGTCTACAAAGCGCCGTTTGCTAGAGTAATTTTCACGATTCCAACGGTATGCGTTGTCTGTATAACCCTTTTCCATATATATGCTTACCGCTGGTGCTTGAGTGAGTCGCTAGGAAGAAAAGACACGCTATTCCTAATTTTTGAAAATATTGCTGTGCAAAGGCCCCAGGAATTTTTCCTGAAAGGCTAACGCTATGCAGAGCTAAGATACCCTGTGAGTAGATTTGATTGTAGTTAAAGATTGGACTACATCAAAAAACCTCAACCTTTGGATAATACTAAATGTGCTTGACATTAACAGTCTAGTAGCTTTCCTATTTAAATCTGACTGCGATAATTTTGTAATTCTGTTCTCAACAGAGCAATTTCTGCCCTTAGCTCGTCAATGTTAGTCTGTACATCAGGGGTTTCTGCATGTGATGGAGTAGTTGGGCTAGTAGCCGTGACATCATTATCTGCTGCGCGATTAGCTCTTTCTATCACTTCTTCAGTAAACTGATGCAGTTGCTCTTTTAACTCTGCATCTAATTTAGCTACTTCGCTCAAGGCATCGGTGACAGCGTGTTCTACCCGCTCATTAATGACTTCAGCGACTGCTCTACCTACAAAAAATGCCTGTATTAGAGGATTACTCATAAATTTTTGTTACGTTAAGCTGCAAAAAAATTATAACTTGACCTCCGACCTTAATGCTAAGAGTTTTGACTGTTAAATCGGGATAAGTTGAAATGCAAAAGGTAAGGCAGAGGTTTGGCAGGGTACAAGGCAATCTGTCAGGGAATATTATTGGCTTCACAACGTATTGCCTTGTATATCGTAAACAAAGCCCTTTGAATAGGAATGTTATGTTCTGATGGGATTATTGCTTCTCTACGATTGTTGTATAGATTTTTGGGCTTGTAGGTATTGCATTTAGAGAAGAAGATAAACCATGGGGTTTATTTAGCACTTGTGCTGTATTTAATTGCCCCTGACAATGCCACAATTCGTATAGTTTAACCCCAATTTGATATTCATATTGACTAATTAATCGGGCATAGATATATCCAGGCTTACCATCCAAGAAACCGAATCGAATAATATAAAACAGGATAAAATGCAGTAATGGTTTAAATGGTAGCCTAACCCAGATTGTTTTCAAAAATCGCTTGGGTTGAACCGCATCACCAAATAAGCTTGCCCCTATAGTGTGGCTATGATATTGACCTGTGAGCAGATTATAATAAACCCGAGCTTCCCAATTATAATAACGGTTATGCCTTTCTAACCAGTGATATAAATCCCGGAAATATTAGTGTAACATATCATTTTGTAGATAGCCCACTTTGTCAGATAAAACTACATGCTCGTGAACTTCATTGTCCCCTGTGTTGGTAATATCTTCAGTCTTTAAATTCTCGTAGCGACCAAGTTTATGCTTAAATAAGCGCAAGTTCCTGTCTGGATATTTGCCGCCATGGCGAATCCATGTACCTAAAAAGAATACTCGGCGATTGAGATAGTAACCTTGATAATTAGGGTTTTGAATTGCCTGTAAAATTTCCGTCCAGAATTCAGGAGTAATCCTTTCATCACAGTCAACAATTAACACCCATTGATGGCTAAATGGTAAATTTTCTAAAGACCAGTTTTTCTTTTTCGGGCAGCTAGCATTAAACTGAAATTGCACCACTTTTACGCCATAACTTTCTGCAATTTCCACACTGCGACCGCTACTTTGGGAATCAACTACAAATATTTCGTTTGCTGGCTCTAAACTCTTCAAGCAAGCGGGCAGATTAGCCTCTTCATTTTTCCCTGGAACTAATACAGAAGCAGGAATTTTGTTCGGCATTTTTATCTTATTTATATATAAAATGTGGTTTATAGAAGTAAATGCAAGTATATAAATTCAGCTTTAACCCAAATGAAAAAATATTTGGGTGGGACTCTTTTAGTAAGACGGGGAGTGGAACTTAGACAGGTATTGGAAGAGGTGGAGGGGTAGTAGAACAAAGAGCTTTGAGAACTTGCTTAATCAAAGGAATACCACTAGAGTACAAAGCCAGGTGATTGGGTTTATGTTCTTGGTGTAGATGAAACTGCCAATACTCATCCCAATCGCCACTGATGTATAAAGAACCCAGGGGTAAAACAGCCTCAGAACCCCTCATGGTCCATCTAGCCCCAGTGATTCCATCCTATCTTTAATGAGCTGGCGACAAGCACCCTCAATCACCCCCGTGGCGATGAGGAATCCAGCTTTTAAGTAATCGTTATATTTGAGGTATTTGGCATTGTTTAGTAAATATTTACCACAGGTATCCACGGGTTTACGTTCTTGGGGGGTGAGTTTGGGTAAAGTGGCACTCCGGCCCATACCTGGGGCAACAGAACTTGATTTACCTTGAAGGATAAGCTGTAAACGTTTGCTCACCCAAGCTTCTGCCTGTGTTGAAGTGTGAGAATAAAAGACAAATGCAGCTTTCCACAAATACTCAATCACATGGATAATATCCCTGTCTTAGTCCATCATAATATAGCTGTGCTGGTAGATTAAACTCCCCATCCAAAGGAAATAGCGTATTTATTTTTCTTCCTCCATAACCGATTCTATTGGCGATTACTGTGCCAAATAATGTGGTCAATTTCCGCGACAATTTTTTCTTGTGTGTTCTGTTTACTCAGTCTGTGCCTGCACACTCTGCCTCTATTTCATCTTGAGTGCGTTTATCAAAATATCTTTGTTTTTAACAACCGTCTAAATAGTTTGTATCCATTCTCAAGTAACTTACTCTCTATCTGGGAGTGTTCTAACCCAGAAATGCTGTCTTAGTCTAACCAACGAACTATCTGTTCAAATAGTTCTCGTGCTTGTGACCAAAACATACCTTGATTTGATGTAGATCCTTGCATAGGGTGTGGAACTGTTCCTGTTTTTTCACTTTTTACAAGTCAATTCCATCAAGTATATTTTTGGCTGTCAAGACTACTCTGGTTGACTTGTCATTTATTATTCTTATATCATACTGCCTACTACCAAAAGAGTCGCACCCAAAAATGATTTGGTGCGACTCTTTTGGTAGCGGTCGATATTAAACCCTGAATAGCTGCATTTAAATAGCCAATTTGACCGTAGGCATAGACAAATTTATCAAAACGTTCCGCAGGGTCAAAACAGTATTGTAGCGACTTATATAAGCCACGAATAAACTTTTCACTACCTTTTTGTATTTGAAAAAATCCTGCTTGACCCGATAATTATTCTCGATAACATTCACTGATACCTTGCCACCAACTCCGTTATAAAAACCAAGATGGTTGTAACCTTTCTAAAGCTAGATGATGAGCAACTACGGCGTTACGTAGATATGCTACTTGCAAACCTTGCTTTAAAGCTAGTTCGCTCATTAGAAGTTCTTCATTTGATAGTAATTTCTTCCCTATACGACCGAGATGGGGATCCAAACCACCTATTTGTTTCAAAAAGCTACGTCGAATGGAGTAATTTAATCCCCTAGGAGTCGAGCCAGGATTTTCAATATAAACGAAATTATCGCCTAAATCGTAAGGTCCCAAATTGACTGCTAGTTCAGGGGATAACCATTTTGGAGTTTCCACACCAGGGGGAAAGATTAGGTTGACTTTACCTCCTGCGAACGCTCATTTTGGTTGTTCTTGATAAGCTGCATACAATAGCTGCAACCATTGATCACTGGCAACAGCATCATCGTCTAAATACGCCAAAACATTGCCCTTCGCAACCCTAGCACGAGTGTTACGGGCAATGGACAAACCGATACTTGGTTCGTAAATAGACTTGAGAGGAGAATTCCCCAGCCTTGATTCGACGACTTGGGGAGTGCGAACGCTAGATCCATTATCCACTACTACCACTTCAAATTATAGGGGGAAATCCTGCCCGAGCAAGCTATGAATGGCATTACCCAAGTAAGTCTCTCGGTTGTCAGTACAGATAATAGCAGAAATTTGTAGGTTGGACATAGAATAGATTCCTGGATCTTAGCTGGTTATGAATCAGTCTAAAATTTTCAGTTCCAATAATTAAACTACCTATGATATTGCCCGCTAATTTATACCAATGAATGCCTACTTACCAACCGAGTTTATACTAATTCGTAATTTTGCCCTCAGTAAGAAGCAAGCCGCATAATTCGCGCCTACTATAAGGGGAGCTCGATGCTCCCAGTAAGAGAATAATTGGAATGACTGTAAAAAATAGGATCATCCCTTTAATATTTTCCCTGTTTCTTTTATGATTCTTGCAAATGACCGTGCAAAGCCACCAGAGTTTCCGCTAATTGGTTAAGACGAGTTTCTAAATCTTGTTTTCGCCCTAGAAGTTGGCGTATCTTTTGATACCGAGCGATTGCCATACTTACACTAGGTACTTGCTCTGTAGGACAAGGACGAGACCAAACTTTCCCCGCAGAATCTAAAGCGCACAAACGATAACCTGTACGTGATGGTTGATAAGATATCTTCCCCCGAGTAGCACAAATTTCCTCCACATAGTCCATCAACCGCTCCACCTCTCCATGGCGTAGCGTTGCCATCCCCTGGGCTTCTGATTCCTTTTTATGGGATTCTAACCAACCATTAACAATGGGACCTTCTAAATAAATATCCTGTATTTGCCGGACAATTACTTTGAGTTCCCCTTGCCACGTTGCCACATCTGCCTGAATTTCCTGTAACAAATTCATGGCTAATGCTGGATTTGCTCCATGGCGATGATTGCTAAAATTAGGAGTTTTGAATTTGGGGAGATGGGGAAATCGTTCCTCACCAGCTTGTGCTGGAAATGTCTGTACAGAAAGATGCTGGCTAAAAAAATCTGAATCGGTAGATGGATCTTCCTCTACTTCTAATGATTGAGAGACTGATGGGTCTGGTGATTGCGTCCCAATACTAATCCGAAAGGATAGAGTTCGCTTTGGGTGATTACTAGTTTCGGAAGTGGAGACCGAACCACGTCCTAAATCATGTAAAGTTGCCTCAATGCGTTTTAAGCTTACTTTCATAAAAATATACCCACAGTTTGCATGACCTGATGGTGTTTAATAATGCACTACTGATTACAGGATGAATGATGCAAGATGTAGATGCCATGGGCACTTGCTACAACGGAGGGGGAAACCCCTCTGTGTACACCGCAACCTAGTTTACTCCTAAGAGAGACTTTCTGAAAGATGGTTAAAGAGTATTGTTTTGTTCCCTGATTACTTAAATAACTATGATACTGGTTGTGTGTTAGGTGCTTATCTTACCTATTAAATAATATTTAAGGGCACAAATCCGACCTCCAAAGATCAAAAAATGTGATAACTAAATCCCTAAATAATGTCAAGGAGGAACTTTGAGTCAGATTATCTTAATCACCGGACCTGCACGCTCGGGCAAAAGTGGATGGGCTGAAACTTTAGCTATCCGTTCGCAATGTAAAGTAGTATATATTGCTACGGCTACTCAGGATGACAATGATCCAGAATGGCAACAACGCATTCACTTACACCAACAGCGTCGCCCTTCTGACTGGCTGGTATTAGAGGTACCTTATGAATTGCCCCATGCTCTTGCACATGCTTATCCCCATAGTTGTATCTTAGTAGATTCTTTGGGGACTTGGGTAGCAAATTATCTAAACATGGATGAAGAAAATTGGTCTAATACGGTGCAAGAATTGTTAGAAACAGTAGAAATAGTCGCAGCTAAGATAATTTTTGTTGCGGAGGAAACTGGCTGGGGTGTGATCCCTGCCTACCCTTTAGGTAGAACTTTCCGTGATCGGTTGGGGAGTTTAGTTCGAAAGTTAAGTGCTATTTCAGACACGGTTTACTTAGTAACAGGGGGATATGTCCTAAATCTGGGAAGTTTAGGTTTTCCATTGCCTACCAGGGAAGGGAATAAGGATTAAGCTTGTTTTTCACTTAGAGTAATAATTTAGTAATGCCAAAATTTCTTTGGTGAAGAGGAGTAGTAATAGCCCTTCCAAGACAACTACACTCAGTGTTGGAACAGGGAGAGTGGGAGATGAGGAGAAACTTGTATAGCCATCAACTGTTAACTATGGGTGATTAGTTTTGATTACTGAATCTAGACGTAGATATATGCATGATTAGCATAGATGGTAGATAGCACAGGTAAAACAATATAGTTAGTTAAAGCTTAATTTTTAATTCCAAATTAGTTGTTTAAAATCATGAGTAAAAAATATACAATTTCATTATGGCTATTAAACAAGAAGTTAAGATATATCTTGCCCACTGGTTTCAGTTAGGTAAGACTGTGGTGTCGAATCGAGACAATGTTATTTTGTTACCCAAAAAAGTAATTACTGGCAACAGTTACAGTCGAGAATTTGAACAATCCTGGCAGCGAATTATCTCATCTAAAACCAGCGATTACTACCTAGAAGGTACTCATCAAACTATCCAAGAATTACTGACACCTGCTTGGGAAATTGTTAATTGCTCACGTTGCGATATGCCTGTGGCAATGCATAGCATCGGCATGCCAGCAGCAATTTGTCCTTGTTATTACCTAACAAACTGGCCTAATACAGAAGTTCCTTCACCCAGATGCCCTATTGATAGTCAAATCTATCTCCAACAAATCCGTGATCGATTAATTGAAAACTCAGAAACACCTTCGTGTTAATTTATAGCAAAAAGTTAATATAAAATAATTTGGATGCGACTCTTTTAGTAAGACGGGCAGTGAAACTTAGACAGGTATTGGAACAGGTGGAGGCCTAGTAGAAGAACGAGCTTTGAGAACTTCCTTGAGCAAAGGAATACCACTAGAGTACAAAGCCAGGTGATTGCGTTTATGTTCTTGTTGTAGATCAAACTGCCAATATTCATCCCAATCGCCACTGATGTATAAACAGCCCAGGGGTAAAACAGCCTCAGCACCCCTCATGGTCCATCTAGCCCCAGTGAGATCCATACTGTCTTTTATCAGGTGGCGACAACCACCCTCAATTACCCCCGTGGCGATGGGGAATCCAGCTTTTAAGTAATCGTCATATTTGAGGTATTTGGCATTGTTAAGTAAATATCTAGCACAGGTATCCACGGGTTTACGTTCTTGGGGGGTGCGTTTGGGTAAAGTGGCACTCCGGCGCATACCTGGGGCAACTGAACTTGATTTAGCTTCAAGAATAAGCTGTAAACTTTTGCTCAGCCTAGCTTCTGCCTGTGTTGAAGTCTGATAATAAAAGACAAATACAGCTTTCCACAAATACTCAATCACATGGATAATATCCCTGTCTTAGTCCGTGAGAGAGAATATTGCTGTGCTGGTAGATTAAACTCCCCATCCAAAGGAAATACCGTATTTATCTTTCTTCCTCCATAACCGATTCTATTGGCGATTACTGTGCCAAATAATGTGGTCAATTTCCGCGACAATTGTTTCTTGTGTGTTCTGTTTACTGAGTCTGTGGCTGCACACTCTCCCTCTATTTCATCTTGAGTGCGTTTATCAAAATATCTTTGTTTGTAAAAACCGTGTCAATAGTTCGTATCCATTCTCAAGTAACTTACTCTCTATCTGGGAGTGTTCTAACCCACAAATGCTGTCTGAGTCTAACCAACTAACTATCTGTTAAAATAGTTCTCGTGCTTGTGACCAAAACATACCTTAATTTGATGTAGATACTTGGATAGGGTGTGGAATTGTTCCTATTTTTTCACTTTTTACAAGCGAATTCCATCAAGTAGATTTTTGGCTCTCAATACTACTCTGGTTGACTTGTTATTTATTATTCTTATATCAAACTCCGTACTACCAAAAAAGTAGCACCAAATCATTTTTGGGTATAAAACGAGTAAGAATAAAAATAATATTACCTCTGTAGCAGTAGGCAAAATAATTAATAGCTTTTCCTGTTGACAGTTCCCCGGGCAAGAAATGTTGTTATAACCAATATATCCATTGCTATATCCCATATTCTGCAGGTGCGATCGCAAAATTTTGTATTTTTGAAGTATGAGTTTTTCAGAATCAAAAATCAAAGTACAAGATATCGATCACTTAGGCATAGTGGCAGGGATTATTGATGGAATGAGTTTGGTTGAACAAATTAACCAACTGCTTGGAACTCATCCCCAATAAATAATCAGCCCTGGCCAAGTGGTCAAAGCAATGATTATCAATGGCTTAGGCTTTAGGTTATTTATAATAAAGAATTTACCAATGAAAGTAAGATGTAATGTTGATGAGTAAAAAAACAGGGGCAAGTATTTTGGAGTATGCTAGACCCACCAGAGGAACCCAAATCATTAACAAGATCACAAACAAATAGAAGACTTGCGGTTGGCAGCATGGAAAATGAATGGAGTAGAACGTCGGGACTTTCAACCTGAGATGACGTTGAAATATTGCCAAGGTAGAGCAAGGTTAGCACAAACAGTATTCGGTTGGGGTAGAGAAAATATAGAGTTAGGGTTAGCAGAAAAAAGAACAGGGATAATCTGTGTGGGATTACAATCAGCCTTTAGCACAGCAAAGCCTTGCCAGGAGAAACAACCTCTTCTCTTGTGGCATTATCCCTGGGACAAATTGCAGAATCTGATTCTCAACAAGACCCAACATTTCAAACTTCCTTAGCCTATACCCGGTTAACAGGAACATCCCCACTAGAAAAACTCAAAGAACAGGGATTTCCCCAGGAGCAATTGCCTTGCTCCAGTACAATGGCACAAGTATTGAATCGAATGGGCTATGGTCTTCGTAAAGTAGTAAAAGCCAAACCTCAAAAAAAATTCCACAAACGGATGATATCTTCAACAACATCAAAGAATTTGAGCCGCAATCAACAAACAAGCCTCAAAGTCAAACCACTAAGCATGGATTGCAAAGCTACCGTTAATATCGGGGGTTATTCTCGTGGTGGAAAAATCAGAGGAGACAATCAAGCTGAGGAGCATCATATGGGATCCACAGAAAAATATACTCACTGTGGGATTCTTGATGAAGATAGTGGGCAATTATTCTATATTAACTTTGGTAGTTATTCTTATAAAACCAGGGATTTTATTGTTGATACTTTAATTCAATGGTGGAAGACAATGACACCAGAACAAAAGCAGGATACCGAACTGATACAAATTAAAATTGATAATGATCCGGAAAGTAGTGGAGTAAGAACTCAATAAAAAAAAAGGATGGTTGAGTTTGTTGATCTCCTAAATATACCAATTCAATTGGTTTAGTATCCTCCTTCCCATAGTAAATACCATCTCATAGAAGGTTTTTGGGGTATTATTGACCAGCATTGGAATGGGGGGGGGCGAAGCTTGTTGATGTTGAAGTCATGCTTTCCTGGGCTTCGAGTATGACTTGGAAAGGCTTATATCCTATCTTGAGTTGAAGTAAAACTGTTTACCAAAAAGGGATTTCTCTAACAAAGAAAGCTATGAAACAAGTGGAGTCTAGATTACAGCGAAATCCACTGTTGCCCAAATGGGATATTTTGATTCAACCGCTTTAGCTGGTAATTTCTTTCTCAAAAATAACCTTATCAGTGCACCACTATATTTATTTGAGAAGTTCTTTTAAGGGATTGCAACGGAACATTTATTGGCAGAGGGAATACAACCAGAACATTTGAACGATGAACCCTTGGGTAGAGTCTTAGACACACTATATGATGCAGGATTAACGGAAATTTTTATCCGAGTCCCACTATCAGCAGCAGATAGATTTTGAGTGAAAATGGACAGCTTCCACTTGGATTAAAGTTCATTTTATGTACATGGGGATTATGGAACTGGTACTGATGATGAAGCATCAGCACAATCAGGATTAATTACAATTACATATTACAATTACATTTGGTTATTCTAGAGACCACCGACCAGATTTCAAACAATTTATCCTTGACTTGATGTGGAGTGGTGATGGAGATATTCCTTTATATTTAAGAGTTGTAGATGGTAATAAAGTCGATTCTGCCATGTTTGGAACACTTATGGCAGATTTCCACAAACAATGGCAAATTCATGCTTTATTTGTTGCGGATGCAGCCCTTTACACTGAAGATAATTTGCAGATGATAGTCTCATTCAGATGGGTATCTCGAGTTCCTGGAACCCTAACTGCCGGAAAATAACTATTAGAAAAGAACAGTATTGATGCATTTGTACCAAGTAAAATCCCAGGATATCGTATTGCCACCTGTTGTAATGATTCTGGTGGTGTGCGACAACGGTGGCTAGTGATAGAAAGTGAAGCCCTTAAAGAATCTGACTTCAAACAACTGGAAAAACAAACGTCTGACCAAAAAATATACACAGGCACAATCCCAACTACGAAAATTGTGCCAACAGGAATTTACATGTGCCGAAGATGCATTCAACACAGCCAAATTACTTGAGAGTCAGTTGCCATTTGATCAAGTTGCATGCAAATATTGAAGTTATTGAATATGGCCAACACCGTGGACGTGGTAGACCTCGCAAGGATTCTCAACTTACCCTAATTCCCCATATTCAAGCCGAATTTGTACCCAAATAGACTGCAATTACCATTGCCACAGAACATTGGTGGCAGGTTTATTCTTGCCACCAATGTTCTTGATGCCGACACATTTAGCAACAAAGATGTTTGACCTGAATATAAGACACAACAATCTACAGAACTTGGTTTTCGGTTTCTCAAAGACCCATTGTTTTTTACTTCCACTGTGTTTCTAAATTCAAGGAAAAGAGTGGCGGCTTTGGCAATGGTTATGGGTTTGTGTTTGCTAGTTTACAGCCTAGGTAACAGGACATTACGCCAATCTCTAAAACGAGGATCCCAAACAATTCAAAATCAGTTAGGTAAACCAACTGCCACTCCTACTTTACGTTGGGTGTTTCAATGTTTCATGTCAATTCATTTATTAAGCTTCGCTTCTTTGAAACAGATTTCCAACCTCAGTGAACAGCGATGCTGGATTCTACAGTTTTTTGGTGCTCCCTGTGGTAAATATTATCTTCTTTGCTAACTAACCTGCGGAATGTGGATTATATCAGTATTTCTCAATATTTGAGAGTTAATTTGATTGTAGAGATAGCTGACAAGCTAGCGTAATCTATTCATCTCTTTCTTTCCTGCGCCAACTTTTGTCAGGCAAAGAAGCATTGCCAATAGCTTGTAAAACTCCTCTGCCAATTAACCCAATGGCTCTTCCAACCACTTGAGTCAGAACAAATACTACACCACTACCTAAAAATGATACTAGAGATTGTAAACGGGGAGCGATCGCATCCCGAAATTCTAGTGCTAAGGTGACGCAAAGTGGAATACCTACTAGTTGTGCAAGTTCATTGCTGCGGTGGGAATAAGTTGATGTATTTGCAATCCCGCGAGGTGCAAATACAAATATTTGATAACGACTTTCAAAAATTTCTTGGGGCTCTTGAATATAATTTCTGAGTCGATATTTCCAAGATAATTCATTTCTAAATCTTTCTATTTCTCTAGTGGTAGCTAATTGCTGATTATAGTATTTTTTCTTAATATCGTTTATGTCAGCTAATCTATTTAATAAAGGCTGAATAACACTATTACCTACTTGAATTAAGAGATTTTCTAGAAGCATGGAACCCCGCTCTTTAGCTTCGCTGCTGTATGGGGGATACAAACTATTATCTATAGTCAGTTCTTCCTGAAATATTAAGTAGGAAAATAATTCTATAGTAAGAGGTATTTTACTGATAATCTCATTTTGAATTATATCCGCGTCTTGCAGAATAAACTTGACAATTTCTACATTGCTACCATCTATATTTACCCTAGTAAATTTACCAAAAAAATCTTTAATGACTATTTCCCACAAATCCATTAAACTGACTGGTACTACTTCAGATAATTGCTCCACATTAAAATGAGAATCCCTCAAAGAATCAAGAGTATCAGCTAATTTTTGCAAAGTCAGATATAGTAGCTCGCGCTTCTTATCTTCCCGCAAAATATCTATTTCTAAAGGTATATCTGTAATATTTTGTAAACTAAATTGCAGCTTATTCACTACAGATGCAAATAATTCTGATTGAATGGCTTTCGGATTTAGTAAAGCGGGTGCAGTGGGAGATGTTCTTGGTAACTCTGAGGGAATAATTTCACCCACAACAGAAGAAGTTGTAGGTAACTGTTCATAATCTAGTGAAGAAATTTGTTGTTGCTTTTTCTCCTCGGAAGATGTGAATAAAAGTTTAACTAGCTTGCCCGCTGCAATTAATTCCCGTTGTCTTCCTGCCAAAATTGCCTTTTGTAAGAGAGGATGTCCGGGAACTTGTAATTTTTCGGTTATATCCGTCAATGTGGAGTTAATATAACCCATAGCTGATACTCTGAGATTGCGTTGCAACCGAGCAAAAGCGGGTAGTTCCAGATTCGGAATTACTACTGATTCTTCAGATATACTACCTTCTTCCATCCAATGGCGATCGCCATTTACAACTCTTTCCATGGCTATGACTAAATCGGGGATGGGGGTATCTTTGGGACAGTAGCCATCGACACCTGATTTTTTTGCTGCCAATAAGCAACCCATATTTTGTATAGCACTGAAAAGAAACAAAGCTAGGTTAGGATATTGGGCTTTCAGTTGCTTACATAGGAGTAGACCTAACTCCTGACTGGAACGCGAACGACCATTACCCAATTCCATCACTACTACATTAATTTGGGTCGGGTCTGCTTGTGATAATTCAGTTAAAACTTGTAGGGCAGCAGTATCAGATTCTACTGTAGCAATGATCTGTATTTGAGGATATTCTGCCAAAGCTACCTGCAATCCCAAGCGAAAAATTGGATCCTGGTCAATTAATAATAATTTTAGGGGGTGATTTCCCGTGGGAACCTCCTGAGAGGGAACATTCATAGCTTGCTCACAAATACCGTCGCTACATTACCCATCCAGATTCCACATTGTATCTAAATATGATTCCAAAAAGAAGCAGGATATACTCCCAGGTAACTGTATGAAAAAAGCTTACCATAAATCTATCCCACTAATATCTTTTTGTTAATCCAAATATGGATTGTTGCAAGAGACAAAAAAGCATCAAAACAAGCTGAAATTCTTTCCCACCTGACAACAAGACGACCATATTTTTTTGAAACCATGGGAAACAACGTTCTTGTTGTCAGATGGGACGGAAATTTTAATGGGTCTGCCCTTGTTCTTCTTTCTCTTCCAAACCCGCTTAGGCCATTGCGGCCTAATACCATCTCTACGTAAAGCAGCGCCCTTATCCTTAGAATCTTAGGCTTTGTCAGCAGCGAGCACTTTCAGGGCTTTACGGGGTCTAGCACGTTTGTTGCTCTTAACCTTTACACTGTCTATAAGTGGTATCATCTGATCTCTTTCACAACCATTGGCAGGTGTAGTGCGATTGGATAAAGGCATTCCTGAGCCTTCAGTAAGAGTGTGTATTAAAATACCCTTTCCTTTTCCACCGTAAGCAACACCATCACCACCGCCCTCTCCAGGGAGAAAAAGACCTGTCCACCAGGCCATAACTCCAGTTGATTAACCCTTTCTCTTGTCCAATCCCCAATATTCGTGGTTGTAAAGCCTCTAACGTCCCGTCCAACTGCCAACGTTTGAGCCATGGATGTGCAGAGCTCTTTGATGACGATATTTCTCCTTTTGGAACGTCACACCAACGACACTCTGTTATCAATTATCAATATATACAGTAATGTATTGAGTACATAATGAAATGAAGAATGTGGCATTCCTCGTTCGCGTTTCTCTAGCGGTTTCGGAAAAATATCCTCAAACAAAGACCATTCCAAATTACTCAGTCCTTCAAAACGTCCAGCCATCAGATGATATAACCCCTCTTACTCAACAGGCATATTATCACCTTCTGCTATTAGTGGGATATATTCATTCTAAATGACTGTAATAGCCATAAAACCCAGATGGGTATTGGACTTTTACCTTGGGAAATAGCTCCCAAATAGGTTCTATATAAATCTTACCCAGGCAAATCTCACAAATAAATACCAACCTGACAGAAATCAATATCACCGGGACAAATCTCACCAGAGTTAAGTTTACTAAGGTTATTTTTGAAAAATAAATTACCAGCTAAAGCGGTTGAATCAAGATATCCCATTTGGGCAACAGTGGATTTCGCTGTAATCTAGACTCCACTTGTTTCATAGCTTTCTTTGTTAGAGAAATCCCTTTTTGGTAAACAGTTTTACTTAAACTCAAGATAGGATATAAGCCTTTCCAAGTCATACTCGAAGCCCAGGAAAACATGACTTCAACATCAACAAGCTTGCCCCCCCCCCCATTCCAATGCTGGTCAAGAATACCCCAACAACCCTCTATGGGATTGTATTTACTATGCTAAAGAGGATAGTAAAGCAATTGAATTGGTATATTTAGCAGATCAACAAACTCAACCATCCTTTAAAAAAATTGAGTTATTACTCCACTAGTTTCCGGACCATTATCAACTTTAATTTGTATCAGTTCGGTATCCTGCTTTTGTTCTGGTGTCATTGTCTTCCACCATTGAATTAGAGTATCAACAATAAAATCCCTGGTTTTATAAGAAGAACTACCAAAGTTAATATCGAATAATTGCCCACTATCTTCATCAAGAATCCCACAGGGAGTATATTTTTCTGTGGATCCCATATCATGATCCTCAGCTTGATTGTCTCCTCTAGTTTTTCCACCACGAGAATAACCCCCGATATTAACGGTAGCTTTGCAATCTATGCTTAGTCGTTTGACTTTGAGGCTTGTTTGTTGATTGCGGCTCAAATTCTTTGATGTTGTTGAAGATATCATCCGTTTGTGGAATTTTTTTTGAGGTTTGGCTTTTACTACTTTACGAAGACCATAGCCCATTCGATTCAATACTTGTGCCATTGTACTGGCGCAAGGCAATTGCTCCTGGCTAAATCCCTGTTCTTTGAGTTTTTCTAGTGCCGATGTTGCTGTTAACCGGGTATAGGCTAAGGAAGTTTTAAATGTTGGGTCTTGTTGAGAATAAGATTCTGTAATTTATCGCAGCGGTAATGCCACAAGAGGTTGTTTATCCTGGCAACGCTTTGCTGTGCTAAAGGCTGATTGTAATCCCACACAGATTATCCCTGTTCTTTTTTCCGCTAACCCTAACTTTATATTTTCTCTACCCCAACCGAATACTGTTTGTGCTAACCTTGCTCTACCTTGGCAATATTTCAACGTCATCTGAGCTTGAAAGCCCCGACGTTCTACTCCATTCATTTTCCATTTGTGATCTTGTTAATGATTTGGGTTCCTCTGGTGGGTCTAGCATACTCCAAAATACTTGCCCCTGTTTTTTTACTCATCAACATTAGATCTTACTTTCATTGGTAAATTCCTTATTATAAATAACCTAACCCTAATCTTACCAGTGCTGATCTCACTAGTGCTAACTTGACTTAAGTAAAGCTTGACTCCACCAAACTCAGTCAGACTTACTTAACAGATGCAATTATTTTTGACAAAGACAGGGAATTAGCCATTAGCCAAGGCGCTATTTTCCTCTCTCAACAGCAAGAAGTATTTCCAGAAGCTCAACCAAAATAATCTCTACCCAGAAACAAGTCTTGGGTAAATACAGAAGTACTCTCTGCTAAAAATGCAGAATATGGAGTTATTGAAATAGCAGAAGGTGAACCGATTTTAGCACCTGAACCAGAATATGAGTTGGATATGGAAAAGACTGAGTTTATCCAAGCATTTCATAATATTCAGAGTAATACCTGACATACATTGGGTAAATAAAAGAAGGAGGGAAGGTAAGTTTAATTTTCACTTTTTCACTCCATCACCGTTCTCGGTCTGACGATAACCGTAAAAATTAATACTATAGTCAGTTATCTGTACACCTGTTCTCTCTTCTACAATACGGATTAAATCCTCTGGTAGGTCTATATGTACATCCAATATTTGATCTGTATCTAAACAGTTAACATGACTGTGTGAATCACTGATATTACCGTATAAACGACCATCGCATCGTTCTATACATTCAATAATACCTTGACTAGATAATGCTTCCAAGTTCTGATAGACGGATGTGTGACCAATATCTTTTCCCTGATGATTCAAGCGATCATAAATTTCCCTTGCTGAAAGGTGCTCATTGGCTTGCCAGAGTAATTCCAAAATGAAGCGACGTTGACGGCTAACTCGCATACCCAAAATTTGGCATTTATCAAGAGCATCTTCTAAAGAACGAATGGGTTTTGTTGATATCGCTTGCTTTTGCATATTTCCAGTCTTTTATTTTAATGTTGGGGAATTTTCCCTTACTAAAACTTATTCTTGATTGTATCTATACAACTATTGTTGACCCGTATTTGCTCCTGTAATATTGATTTTTCGTTAAGTTACTACGGTTATTACAGTTTTGAAAGTGAAGGGTTTTGACCCTTGTTGATTTAGTTCATGTCATTTATGCTTACTCCCCCTAAATCAAACTCATTACAACTTTAGTTTAGCACAAATATCTATGTCTACTTTTGGGGATGGAGAATTGGGAGTAATACTTATAATTAATACTATTTATAGTGTTTATGGTGATTTCTTCCTTTTTTCATTTTCCTGCAAAATCAATGTAGCTAATTCACAAAAACCTTCCCCTTCTGTTGCAGAAGTAACGAAAGTCGGTTGATGGTGTATTTGATGGGAGTACTGTAATATATTCGCGACACCAACAGAAACGGGAAAATAAGCAGTATCAAATAAACTCGCATCATTAGGGCTATCACCAATAGCAACTGTGTTTTCTACAGATATGTCAGGAAAGTATGTTTGTAAAACTTGCATTAAAGCAGGTGCCTTGTCTTGTTTTAGAGGTTTAATGTGACACTGAACACTGCTATAAGTGAATCCCCAGCCCATTTGTTGACAAAGGGAATCCATGATTTTTAATTCTTGAATTGTAAAATTGGCAAGATCAAACGTCCAGTCAGTGATGCGAAAAGAGTTATCTGCTGACTCTTTTATTTGGGGGAATTTTGCTTTTAATTGGGCAAAAATATCTTCTAATTGTTGACGATGAATGCTTATATTCTTGATTGGGTGTATTACATTTGGTTTTTCTTTGCTAGATAGATAAAATAAGCCCCCATTTTCCGCGATCGCACCAGCTATGGGCATTAAGTTACTCAGTCCACTCACCCAACCAGCAGAACGTCCGGTAACTATCAATACTTTGATTTCTTGAGTAGCTAAATGTTCTAAATGTTGTAATAATTGGCTAGTAAATTTGCCATCTACTGTCAATGTACCGTCCATATCTGTGGCTATAAGACCGATATTTTGCCAGTCTTGGCTAAGTATAGACTCTGATAATGGTATTAGCTTTTTCCCTGAAGCTTTGTGCATGGTTTTTGAAATATCTCTCAAAACAATGATGATATTACATTAAGACATTAGGGATGAAATGGATGGAAAAAGGGCGCAATGCTTGCGCCCCCAAAATAGACGCTATGGTTAACTAAAGGAGTTTGCATTTACCCGCTCGAACCAAACCAATACGACGAGCAATGGCTTCTGCTTGGGAACTAAAAGGACCCCACTTTTCTATGGTTTCTGCTACTTGATTGTCCCCTTCTATTTCTTGGCAGGGGATGATGTCACAATTACCACCAGGACGTTTTATTACATACCACTGTTCTGGGTTATTCATATCGATTTATTCGAGTTAGGGGGAGCTAAAACAGCTAACAACCAAACGCACTGGCTTACTGCTATTGCGTCCATCCTCCTATTTCTTCCGATTCTTGCCGTTACCATTAGTAATAGCTTCTTCACTATTGGTAAGGATACGCCCAGCAACTTTATCTGGTACTTCTTGCAAATGATCAAATTTCCAGTGGAAAGAACCAACCCCTAAAGTTTGCGATCGCAATTCTACGATGAAGTTTTGCATTTCGGCTTGGGGTAAGTAGGCTGTAATATTATCCCAACCTTGCCAATCATGTATGCCTTCATACCCTAAAATCTGGCCCCTTCTGCCACTTAACAATTGCATTACCTTGGAGGTAAATTCATTGGGAGTGTTAACTTCTACGGTAACAATCGGTTCTAGAAGGGCAGGACTGCCTTGGGGCAGTCCTTCTTGCATTGCCAGACGAGCTGCTAGTTTAAATGCCTGTTCTGAACTATCCACACTATGATAGGAGCCATTGGTTAGGGTAACAGCCACATCTACTACGGGAAAACCCAGAGGTCCATGTGATAAAAAATCCCGTACTCCCATCTCTACACCGGGGATATACTGTTTAGGCACAACTCCACCGATAATGGTTTCATTAAAATTAAAGCCTTCACCGCGGGATAGGGGCTGAATATCAAGGTAAACATCTCCAAACTGCCCATGACCCCCGCTTTGATGTTTGTAACGTCCGTGGACTGAATCAATGGAATTCCGGATAGTTTCCTTATAGGGCACTTGGGGTAAGTGTGTAGTCATTGGCAAGTTATACTTATTCCGCAAGCGATCAAGGGTGACTTGTAAATGAATTTCACCTTGTCCCCAGAGAATTACTTCGTGGGTATCACCATGTTGTTCCCAACCTAAGGAAGGATCTTCTTCTAACAATCTATTGATGGCGCTGCTGAGTTTTACTTCATCATTCCGTTTTTCCGGGGTAATGGCTAGGGCATAAACTGGCTCTAGCTGCTTGGCTTTCGGTAATTCTGGTTGAGTTTCTTGCTGTAAAGTATCCCCCGTATTAATGCCTTCCATCCGGCTCAAGGCGACAATTTCCCCAGCACTCACCTTATTTACAGATTGTGTTTGTTGTCCCATGAGACGATATAAACCACCAGGGCGGACACCATTGAGAGTCATGCCATCTGTAAGTTGTCCCTGCCACACTCTGACTAATGAGAGTTTTCCACCTTGGGGTGTGTAAAAAGTTTTCAGGACTTGGGCAAGTGGTTGATTACCTGTTTGTTTCTCTAAGCGACGCTGTGCAGTGGTTTCTGGCTCTGGAGCTTCCCTTAATAATGCTTCCAGTAAGGGTCTAACACCATAATCCTTTTCAGCAACACCGAAGAAAACAGGTACAACTAAATCTGCACCCAATTCCATTTTTAAATCTTTGAGAATTTCTTGTTGGGGAGGTTCAATGTCTTCTAAAAGTTCTTCCAATAAATGATCATCAAAGTCAGCTAGGGCTTCTAACATTTCTACCCTAGCCATTTGTTCTTCTTGTTTAAGTTCTTCAGGAAAAGGAATATGAACGGCTGGTGCACCTTGATGGTAATGATAAGCCTCTTCAGTAACTAGATCAATAAAACCAATTAGCTGCTGCCCTTGCATAATAGGATATTGGTGCGCTACTAAGGGGCGGCTGGAAACTGATTTTAGGGAATGTAAAGTTTCTAAAACATGGATATTTGCCCGATCCATCTTATTGACAAATAGCATGTGGGGAATTTCCCAATCATCAAGGAATTTGAATAGAGGGGCAAGGGTGAGGACGCGCTCATTAATGGGTTCACAAACGATAATTGCCGCATCGACTCCAATCAAGGCATTATATGCTTCTTGGGCAAATTCTACACTGCCGGGACAATCGACAAAGGTAAAACGGATGTCATTATATTCAGTACTGGCAGTACTAATTTCTACACCCATATGGCGTTCGTGAGCTTCTTTAGCACTATCGCCTAAGGTTGTACCTTCTTTAATATTACCTTTGCGAAAAATTGCCCCTGTGACAAACAATAAACTTTCTAGCAATGAAGTCTTGCCACTCAGATATGGACCGACAATTGCAATATTGCGCGAACCCGATTTGACTTTTTCGCTCATAAAACCTTCCTTGCGTTCAGCTACGCTTAGAACACTGACTCAGTCAGCAACATAGCCCTCAGCATTCAGCCGTTATGTATAGAAATCCTGATTAAGCTATACAAATATTCTGTGAATCCATGGCTGACAGCCTTTTGCTGCTTCTGAAGTAATTCGGGGATAAAAAATGATTACTAGCAATAATTATCCCGTCCTTAAGTTGACATTAACTCTTCTTTGTTGACATTAACTCTTGTTTAATGAAGACAGCAAAAAATCGTATTTTGTTGTAAAATTTAGGTCTATTTTTTTTAATTAGTAAAAATTTTCATAGACAAAATTGAAGTTTAATGAATAACTTGCAACTTTAGCTGTAGGTTTGTGAATCAAAATTGACTAGATTTATTGCCATATAGAAGAACATTAATGTCAACTACTCTACACAAATTACTTTTATTTCCCTTGTCCTTTCCCTCATATGTATTTGTATTAGGTTTTGTGATTGGTGGTGGTATCCTCTGCTTACCCACCTTTGCCCAAACGCCAGTGCCTGGTTTACCTACGGTTTCTACCTCCCAAGAGAGTCAAGCCCAAGCTCCTAACGCGACGGATTTTTTAAATCAAGGCTTACAATACATCCAAGGGAACAGAGTTCAAGATGCGATCGCGTCTTTTAATCAAGCTACACAGTTAGCTCCCAAGCTAGCTCCAGCCCATTACAATTTGGGTTTGGCACTCAGACAAATAGGAAAGTTACAACCAGCTGCCAATGCTTTTTACCAAGCTACACAAGCTGATACCCAATTTGCCCTGGCTTTTGCCAATTTAGGGGGAACCTTATTAGAAGGAAATAATTTACAACAGGCTGGTAATTACCTACAACAGGCAATAAAAATCGATCCAAAACTGGGAGTAGCATATTACAATTTGGGCTTAGTGCGAGTTAAACAACAAAATTGTAAACAAGCAATTTCTGCATTTAAACAGGCAATTAAATATAGTAAAAACGCCCCTGAGCCAGCGTATCATAGGGGAACTTGCTATTTACAACAAAGAAGAATTGATAGGGCTAAAAGAGCTTTTGAACAAGCGATAAAAATTAATCCCTCATACCCGGAAGCTCACTATCAATTAGGGTCGATTTCTTTTAGCCGAGGTAAGTATAGGGAAGCATTACAAGCCTTTCGCAAATCTGCAGAAGCGAATCCTAATTATGCCAATGCTTATTATGGTGCAGGATTAACTTTTATGCAGTTAAAACAATATAATCAAGCCGCGCAAGTTTTCCAGCATGCGATCGATTTATACCGCATCCTGGGCAATCAATTATGGCAAAAGAATGCAGAGCAGATGTTACAGCAATTACAACAGTTAAATTAGGAAATGTTGGTAGCTATTAGTTGTTAGTAGTTATATTTATCTGTGCTTTCTTGCTCCTTCTACCTCCTCTTAAGGATAAAATTGGCGAAAATCTTCATCTTTTTGACTTAACTGTGCCGATTCCACGGGTAGGGATTGCAGCTTGTTCACCAACCGTTCGCAAGCTGGACGTTCGGTAGCATAATGTCCAGCATCGACAATAATTAATCCTGCATCCCGGCTTTCTTGAAACTCATGAAACTTACAATCTGAGGTTAAGTATACCTGAGCCCCTGTTTTCACAACTGCTGAAATCAAACCAGCTCCTGAACCTCCTAAAACAGCCACTCGGGAAATTTGTTGTTGTAAATCAACTGTGGGAGAAAACAACAATTTTGGGGGATTAAGTAGGGAATGAATTTTAGTTAATAATTCTTTTAATGCCATACTTTGGGGTAAATCTCCCACTCTGCCATAACCCAAACTATCCTGGGTTGGGACTATAGGCATACTTGTTTGTAAAGATAAAATTTGCCCCAGTACATCAGCAGTACCATCTTGTACTTGATCAAAATTAGTATGTGCCGTATAAATACTGATGTTATGGGTAAAAGCTAATCGTGCCATCTCTGCGATCGCATTTCCACTGCATAGGGACTTGGGAGGATTAAAAATCAGAGGATGGTGGGCAAAAATTAAGTTGACTGGGGTACCAGATTTTTGCAGAGCGATCGCTTCTTCCATCACTGCTAAAGTCGGTGTCAGACATACTAATATCCGTGCTTCTGCCTGTAGCACCCCTGCTTCAATTTGCCAGCCACAATTATCCCAACTTTCTTGCCAAGCGGGATTTGCCCATGACTCGAACCAGGTAATTAAATCGGCTATCTTCATAGTTGTTTGTTCTTCCCCACAAAGTCTTTGATTTTAACTAGCATATACTGTGAAAATTTGTAATTTTTGGACTTTTGTCTCACGCCTCAAACCGCAAGAGTGGAGAAAGAGATCAAGGAAACAAGTACTCCAAAACCTAAAATATACAATCCACAATTGATACATTCAAGGATTTTTAGTCACAATCACAAGAAGGTCTTAAAATATTGTTAATTTCTGTCTGACACGATCCCACACTTAACTTTAATTACTTAACAATTTGGAATCACTATGGCTATAGGCTACGTCGCTCTTGTACTCCATGCCCATCTACCTTTTGTGCGTCACCCAGAAAGTGACTATGTGTTGGAGGAAGAATGGCTTTATGAAGCAATTACAGAAACTTATATACCCTTACTACAAGTATTTGAAGGATTAAAACGGGACGGAATAGACTTTAAAATGACCATGAGCATGACACCACCCTTGGTATCCATGCTCCGAGATCCTCTGTTGCAAGAACATTACAGCGAACATTTAGCTAAGTTAGAGGAATTAGTAGCATTAGAGGTTGAACATAACGCCCACCATGGTCATTTAAAGTACTTAGCCGAACATTATGTGGCTGAGTTCAGTAATACCAGAAAAATGTGGGAAAAGTATCAAGGGGATTTAGTTACAGCCTTTAAGAGATTCCAAGATTCCAATAATTTAGAAATTATTACTTGTGGTGCAACCCATGGCT
>CBZS010000184.1 GCA_000613065.1 Richelia intracellularis
TACCTACAAAATAACTTTAATCCTAAAGTTGAATCAAATCTGGCACAAACAGCAGAAATATTACAAGCAGAAGTCGAGTATTTGCAAAAAGTTAGCGAGCAGCTATATCAAAAAGTAGTATTTGTATCTTCCTCATCCCCAATTCCCTGGAAAATCCATCGTTCCGAATTACAAAGCACGCCAGTTGCTTTACAAAGGCGTGTCATACGTCAGATACTACAAAAAATATTACTATGTGCACCGAATTTTGAACACATAGAAAAACTTACTGCATTAATTGTAGCCCCTAACTGTTCCCAGACTGATCCTTTCCCTGGCGGAGCGATCGCTAAAGTCCAAGGTGATTGGATTATCTTTGTTAATTAACCGGGAACTGCTTCTACTTGAGCCAGCACATCCTTGAGTTGCTGATTCATTTCCTCAATAGTTTGTTGTTGAGTTTGAGTTGCTTCTTGAACTGTTCCTAAAGATTGAAATAATTCCTGAAGTTTTTGGCGCAAACCATCCAAAACATCCTGAATTGGTTCTAAAGCTTCTTCGTAAATATCTAACCTACCTCTAGATTCATCTACCACCTTCCGTTGTTCTAATAAGTCTTGTTCACAGGATTGAAGCTCTTGACGCTTTGCTTCTTGCTCTTGAGTACTGTTGTCAACCATATTTTGCCCTAACTCTATGCCAGTACTCATATCTGCCACTTCTTTTTCTAAGG
>CBZS010000185.1 GCA_000613065.1 Richelia intracellularis
GTAAATGGGTTGTCATGGTTGTGCGGGTACCACATCTTTGGAATCAAACAACCCGTGGATGAAGTTCAGTTTTATCTAATTAGTTTAAATTGTGATGCTCGTAAGTTAGAACAAGTGATTCGTCTTCATTGGGGTGTGGAAAATGGGTTGCATTGAACTTTAGATGTGACTTTTCCTGAAGATGCTTGTTGTGTCCGTACTGATCATGGTCCATAAAACTTCGCACTTCTGCGGCAAATCGCTCTTAATGTTTAAAACCTAGAGCAATCTTTGAAACCTAGTAATCGCTAAAAATCTAATCGAGCCGCTATGGATAATAATTATATGCTGAGTGTTCTTACTGCTTGTTTATCTCAACATGATGAGACCTCTCAACCCGCTTGTCAATAGAATTGGAAATGCGCTTACCTTGGCAGTTTATCCTCATAATGCTAATGCACGTTATTTCATTGACGATGTTATTCCCCATTATGATCATATTCCTGTCTGCTATCAAGATAGAGCAGATATTATAGAAAGGAATGCCAAATTGGAAGCAGGAATGTTGAACGTCCAACATAAGCGATCGCAACAGCAATAAAATGTGCTAGCTACAATGGAATGGGCAAGGAACAAGAAACCATCGCAGACTCCTCTGTAAAGCTAATTAAGTCTAAATGCTTGGGGTTTTGAATTAACTCGTGTGCAACTAAAACACCAGCAATAGTCCAAGTTTGCCATTTTCGTGCTTCCTTACCAATTAAACGACCATACTTACCATCATAATATTCAGGCCATTGGTCTTTATGTAAGCGAGTGAGCGCAGTTTCTAAAGCTTTTTCACCTATTTCAACTCTGCCAGTTTTTTGGGCTGCTGCTACTAACACCCACAAGAGAAAAGGCCAATTGCCAGCATTATGATAAGACCAAGGGGTATTTTTTAAATCACAGCCGGTGATAAGTTCCCAGTCTCTACCTTCAATGGCAGGATAACAAAGCTTGATTGGCATTCTTCCAATTAAACTATGCCACCGTGAGGTAATTAAATCCATAATTCCCTGGGATTGTTCCTCAGAAGCTAGTTTGGAGATAATTGCCATTAAATTACCTTGGGCAAAAAAGCGGAAATCCATCCTTCCAGGGCCAAGATTTCCCACAAAATATCCACCTTTTTCTGGGAGCCATTCTTTTAACCATTCAGGGATAGAACCAGGATAAATATTAAACTTATTTACAGCCGTAGGACCATATTCTTCCACATTATAACGGTATATTTCGTTAAGTAAATTAAAATCCAACCAGTAGTAATATCGCAGGTGGTAGACTAGATGTCCCAAACGTTCATCCACCACCGTTACATATTCATCATCAGCTACAAGTAGTTCCTTCGCTGCTAGCAGGGCAATATAAAATAAAGCTTGAATATCTAAAGGATACCCATAAACCCCCATGCGTCGGTCAATCATATAAGATCCATCAGCAACCAACATGGTCGGGTACATATCAAACCGGGAAGTCAAGGATAAATCTAAAATTAGCTTGATACAATTTTGAAAATCTGGCTTGCGGGCTAAAGCCATATCCCCAGTAGCTTTGACATAAACCCGTAGTATTAGCAGCCACCAGAACCCGGAATCTACTGATGCGACCCTTGCTATCGCATTTTCTCCAAAATCCGCTGAGATATATTCCTGTCCGTCTTTCTGTTCTACTTTAAAACTGGCAGGCATCAATCCCTGACCAGGTTTAAAACAATCTAAGTGCTTATTAAGACTCTGTAACTTAAGGGTTTTAGTCAAAAAAGTACGGACTATTTCCACCTCTCCCTTCATTAAAAAAGCAAAAGCAGAAACAGCAAAATCCCTAGTAAAACATTGATCGTAATTTAAAGCGTGTGCCGTGGAATCTCTAGCTGCTAAAGTACCTACAGGGCGTTCGTTGTAACGGATTACAGATGCTTCTAAAGCTTGCCATGCTGTGTCTATAAATTTTTGCGAAATTCCCATTTGCCTTCTCCACAATAGTTAGTCCAATTCTTCTGTCATCTCACGTCCAATCATATTTCTCTGGATGACGGACACTTTGCCTATGCCAGAAAAATCTTCCACCGCAAGTATCCTCCTCTACGTGAGATTTTATCTTCATAAAATGGACAAGCTTTCTTCCATATATAAATCATCGCACAACCCAATATAAAATGAGTTCTTCCCTGTCATTCCTAAGCAGAAGTAACAGTCTCAAGTAAAATAAATCTAGTTTCGGCGTTGCTGAATCAGGGGATGATTTCACTAAATTTTCAACGATTTCTCACTCCTTTCAAACCCTAATTCATTCCGCACTTATGCAACGCCAGCCATATATCCTTTCTGCAATTAAGTGATGAACTGGATATAAAACTTTATTGAGGTCTCGGTAATCTTTAAAACATCTTGCAAATAGTTATCTTATTTCTCTTCTTTTGTCTACTTCTGCAATTAATGTTAACCCTGCATCCGATGTTACAGGTTCTCCCTTTAAATTGACCACAACTGGACATGACTTTACCTGTCCAAATACAAACTGTTCCGCTATAGAATGGTTTTTATTTGTGGTCATCCTTTAAACTTCTGAGATTCTTTTGCAATATACATACATTTTGGTAATTTTAGAGCCCTCTTTTTTCAATATTGGTGATAAATCCGGGTTAGGTATAGCTGTAATCTTATTTACTGGGAATTTCTTTCCTTCTTTCAATTGACTAGCAATATCAACAGCCTTAGAGGATGTTTTAAAAGTCGAAGTGAGTAAAAAATAATATAAGTAGCCTGACTATGATACGTGTCATTGCAATATAAGTTAAAGTCTCAGAAGTTTCAGGTAGCGTTTCATAGTCCTTAATTAATCTTATACACCAATTGAGCCACCCGAAAGTTCGTTCTACAACCTAATGTTTTGCTACAAGGGTAAAACCCTTCTTTTCTAAGGGTCTGAGAACCACTTCCACAATCCAACAAAAAACATCGATTATCCAGTGCGCAAAATCTTCCCCCCGATATCCTCCATCCAGATACTGTGCAGTCTTTTTACTTTAGGTCATTTATAAGAAATAATTTACCAATGAAAGTAAGATGTAATGTTGATGAGTAAAAAAACAGGGGCAAGTCTTTTGGAGTATGCTAGACTCAGCAGAGAAACCCAAATGATTAACAAGATCACAAATAGAAGACTTGCGGTTGGCAGCATCGAAAATAAATGCATTAGAACGTCGGGGGTTTCAAGCTCAGATGACGTTGAAATGTTGCCAAGGTGGAGCAAGGTTAGCACAAACAGTATTCGGTTGGGGTAGAGAAAATATACAGTTAGGGTTAACGGAAAAAAGAACAGGGATAATCTCTGTGGGATTACAATCAGCCTTTAGCACAGCAAAGCGTTCCCAGGAGAAACAACCTCTTGTGGCATTATCTCTGGGACAAATTGCAGAATCTCATTCTCAACAAGACCCAACATTTTAAATTTCCTTAGCCTAGTCTATACCCGCTTAACAGCAACATCGGCACTAGAAAAACTCAAAGAGCAGGGATTTCGTTAGGAGCAATTGCCTTGCGCCATTACAATGGCAAAAGTCTTGAATAGAATGAGCTATCGTCTTCGTAAAGTATTAAAAGCCAAACCTCAAAAAAAATTGCACAAACGGATGATATCTTCAACAACATCAAAGAATTTCAGCCGGAACAAACAAGCCTCAAAGTCAAACGACTAAGCATGGATTGCAAAGCTAACGTTAATATCGGGGGTTATTCTCGTGGTGGAAAAACCAGAGGAGACAATCAAGCAGAGGAGCATCATATGGGATGCACAGAAAAATATACTCCCTGTGGGATTCTTGATGAAGATAGTCGGCAGTTATTGTATATTAACTTTGGTAGTTCTTCTTATAAAACCAGGGATTTTATTGTTGATACTCTAATTCAATGGTGGAAGACAATAACACCAGAATAAAAGCAGGATATCCAACTGATACAAATTAAAGTTGATAATGGTCCAGAAAGTAGTGGAGTAAGAACTCAATTTTTAAAAAGGATGATTGAGTTTGTTGATCTACTAAAATATACCAATTCAATTGCTTTACTATCCTCCTCAGCATAGTAAATACAATCCCATAGAGGGTTATTGGGGTATTCTTGACCAGAATTGGAATGGGGCTGGCTAAGCTTGTTGATGTTGAAGTCATGCTTTCCTGGGCTTCGAGTATGACTTGGAAAGGCTTATATCCTATCTTGAGTTTAAGTAAAACTGTTTACCAAAAAGGGATTTCAGTAGCAAAGAAAGCTATGGAACAAGTCGAGTCTAGATTAGAGCGAAATCCACTGTTGCCCAAATGGGATATCTTGATTCAACCGCTTTAACTGGTAATTTTTTTTTCAAAAATGACCTTATCTTTCATCTGATAAACCTGCCAGAACGTGCACCTTTACCCCTTGCAGGTTCTGGCACACTTGCAGAAGTCACCAAGACTCGCAAAACTAGCCCTAACAAGTCAACCGTAATAAATCGCTTAGGTCCATGTATTTGTTTTCCTGGGTCGAAAACAACATCCGTACAAATCATGGTTGCGGTTTCAACTGATTGGCTATCAAAGGCTGCTTCCCATGGACTTGGTTCTCGACTGGCTCCTACCCGAAGCCATTGATATAGTTTGTCATGAACCTGAAGGCAAGTACGGTCTTTGCGCCATCTTGTGAAATAGCCATAGAGTGTAGTCCAAGGTGGTAAATCTCCTGCTAATGCCCGCCATGTAGATTCTTGACACAGTACGTATAAAATCGCGTTTACTGCTGCGTACATATATTTTGTACGTGGGCGACCACCTGATTTTGCTTCTGGAAACAGCTCTGCGATTAACTCCCACTTTTCCCATGTTAAATTGCTAGGATAATTCTTAGTCATTTGCTCACGGGGTGCTGTTTTCTATAATTCTCAGCATATGCCTTGTGAGCTTTTTTATGATACCTCCCACCTTTTAAAACACCCTCTTAGCATTACTATTTGCAGGTTATCAGATATTTACCACAGGGAAAGTTCTTAGTGATGGTTGGCAAGACATGAAAAGATTGTTGCGAAAGTCACGTAAATGACAAGAGTATTTTAGAACTACGAAAGTCTAAATTATTACGAAGCATTTGCCATATTTACTTTTTAAATTCATCTTTTATATTCAAGTAATGTTACGTGATAGTAACAGTTACAGGTAAAAAAAAATATTGTCTCTCACTTTGAGTTGTCATAAATGCTAGATACACTGCTGTCAAATTATACGAAGCAACTTAAATTACCAAAAATAAGTTATTCATGAGTCAGTTCACATTCTGCTAGAGAAGTAAGATATAGTCTCCCATTAAGATATCTACAAATAATATAGTTATACCAACTTGAAAAAATGCGACATATAGGTAAACATTTAGTATATCTAAATGTTTATAACTTATCTATATGTTATAAAAAAAAGTTGAGCTGATGTCGCTATTTGTCTAAAATTTACTTCAAAAGAAATACCAATGCAACACCCCTTTCAGAAGATTTCATATGATAAATATTTAAATCTTTTTTTCCCCTTACTATCCCTGACAATTATTTTAGCCGTGCTCATGTCTGTCATTCCTCTACAGCCAGATATGATGAGTTTTGCTTTAAATAGCCTGAAGGTAATTAAATATTGGGATGAAGCAGCAAAAATTAGAGGTGCTTTTGTCATGGGTCTAGACTTCTTCTATTTAATTGTATATTCAACAACCTTAAGTTTGGCTTGTATTGGTGCGATTCGAGTATTTGCCACAGTGCGATCTCCATGGAAATCTATAGGAATTTATATTGCTTGGAGTCAGTGGGTCGCTGGGTTTTTTGATATGATAGAAAACTTTGCGTTGATTAATATTTTATTCAATAATATTAATCAAATGCTACCTCTAGTAGCTAAATTGTGTGCCATTATGAAAATAATTATAATTATTGTAGGATTAACATACATAATAATAGCCGGAGTTCTAGGTATTAAATATTTTGGAACTCAAAAAAATTATTTTTAACTCCATTTATCAATAAATAATGGGGTTGAGGGGGACTGCTAACCGAAATAAAAGGATTCTTCTTTGTCGGTTTAGTCTATATATTATCACCATTATCATGGTGGCATGATTTATTTTTTGATCTTCCTATAGCTTCTTTATTTGGATATCTTACTAACTATATATTGCCAGATACATTCCTACCTGCAACAATTTTAGTTTATTGGTTATTAAATGTTTTGGAACTCTTAATGATGCAGATGTAAACTACCGATATATTTTTCGGGTAAAGACCAACTAATATCACAAAATACCTGTTTATTGCTTTAGGTAGTTATAGTGTATATACTGTAATTATGATTGGCTTAGTTTATTCTCATATTTTAACCTTAGATGATAATCTATTGCCAAAATAAATTATCATCAGTATCTATTTTATCTTAATTATTTATAGTGAAATATAAGAGCATAATTTAAAATTTAACAGTAAAATTTCTTCCTCAAGCAACTACTTTATTGAGTAAGAAATTTTAGGGTAAGCGCATCTAATTTAGTAGTGAAAATTACAGATTATTGTACATAATTGTGGGGCATGTCTTGATTGTCAAGTGCGAACGCCAACGATGGGCACTTCCTGCCTAAACGCAGGCCAAACCAACGCCTTTTGGGGGGTACTGAAGGGGCATCGCCAAAAAAAAGTTGACGCAACTAGGGAACGCTTCCCTAGATTCCGTGGGCCAGGTAGGGGCATCAAGACATTGAGTAAGCCCAATAAAGCCTTATACCCCCACCTGGCACTCCTCTACGCCACCGAATCTTCCCCAGTTGCTGGAACACTAGCGGGACATAAAAATGGAGATTTAAGTATTAAAGAAGTTAAGTAGTATCCTAAGGACCCAAAGGGTCTATCTTAACTGAACGGGTTAGTCTAATGGTATCTCTGAGAAGAAGGCTTGAGCCTACGGGTTTCAAATCTTCAAAACCAAACATTAAAAGCTCAAAAAATTTGAGTATAGCCAATGCCACTGCATTGACAGAAAAAATCTCATTAGTTTTTAGTGAGATAGAAGACCCACCTGTAGAAAAAACCCCTGTCCATTTATTAACAGGTATTTTAATCATTGGAATACTATCAGTGATTGCAGGAGGTAAGGGATGGGAGGACATGGAAAATTATGGATTGAGTAAATATGACAGGTTGGAGAAATTTTTAGCTTTACCAGAGGGCATGCCAAGTGCAGATACCTTTCGACGGGTGTTTGAACCCATTAACCCAAAAGTATTTGAGCGATGCTTTCGACCTTGGGTAGAATCAATAGTTGAAGCCGCAGGAGCATAGGTCATTTCCATTGATGGTAAGAGCCTCCAAGGTTCCTATGATAGAGAACAGGGTAAATCAGCCTTACATCTAGTTAGCGCATGGTCGATTGATTTATCGTCTTGTTTTTAGGACAAGTAAAACAAGACGATAAATCAATCGAATGAGATTACAGCAATCTCTGCATTATTGGAATTATTTAGACATGGCTGGATGTATTATTACCATTGATGCCATGGGTATGCAAACAGCAATTGCATCCCAAATCTTTAATGCAAAAGCAAATTATGTTTTAGGTGATTTTTGAAAAAAAAAATTACCAGCTAAAGCGGTTGAATCAAGATATCCCATTTGGGCAACAGTGGATTTGGCTGTAATCTAGACTCGACTTTTTTCATAGCTTTCTTTGTTAGAGAAATGCCTTTTTGGTAAACAGTTTTACTTAAACTCAAGATAGAATATAAGCCTTTCCAAATTATACTCGAAGCCCAGGAAAGCATGACTTCAAGATCAACAAACTTCGCCCACCCCCCGATTCCAATGCTGGTCAAGAATACCCCAACAACCCTGTATGGGATTGTATTTACTATGGTAAGGAGCATAGTAAAGCAATTGAATTGATATATTTAGGAGATCAACAAACTCAACCATCCTTTTTTTTTATTGAGTTCTTACTCCACTACTTTTCGGACCATTATCAACTTTAATTTGTATCAGTTCGGTATCCTGCTTTTGTTCTGGTGTCATTCTTTTCTACCATTGAATTAGAGTATCAACAATAAAATCCCTGGTTTTATAAAAAGAACTACCAAAGTTAATATACAACAACTGCCGACTATCTTCATCAAGAATCCCACAGGGAGTATATTTTTCTGTGGATACCATATCATGATACTCAGCTTGATTGTCTCCTCTGGTTTTTCTACCACGAGAATAACCCCCGATATTAACCGTAGCTTTGCAATCCATGCTTAGTCGTTTAACTTTAAGCCTTGTTTGTTGATTGCAGCTCAAATTCTTTGATGTTGTTGAAGATATCATCCGTTTGTGCAATTTTTTTTGAGGTTTGGCTTTTACTACTTTACGAAGACCATAGCCCATTCGATTCAATACTTGTGCCATTGTACTGGCGCAAGGCAATTGCTCCTGGGTAAATCCCTGTTCTTTGAGTTTTTCTAGTGCGGATGTTGCTGTTAACTGGGTATAGGCTAAGGAAATTTAAAATGTTGGCTCTTGTTGAGAATGAGATTCTGTAATTTGTCCCAGGGATAATGCCACAACAGAAGAGGTTGTTTCTCCTGGCAACGCTTTGCTGTGCTAAAGGCTGATTGTAATCCCACACAGATTATCCCTGTTCGTTTTTCTGCTAAGCCTAACTCTATATTTTCTCTACCCCAACCGAATAATGTTTGTGCTAACCTTGCTCTACCTTGGCAATATTTCAACGTCATCTCAGGTTGAAAGCCCCGACGTTCTACTCCATTGATTTTCGATACTGCCAACCGCAAGTCTTTTATTTGTGATCTTGTTAATGATTTGGGTTCCTCTGCTGGGTCTAGCATACTCCAAAATACTTGCCCCTGTTTTTTTACTCATCAACATTACATCTTACTTTCATTGGTAAATTATTTCTTATAAATAACCTTAGCATTCAACGGTTATCATCCTACACTTGACGGACAAGTGAAAAATTGGTTTGAGCAACAGTTATCTCAAGGCTTTAAAGGTATTATCCATAGTTATGATAAACGGGTAGAGAAAGGTTATCATCGTAGTGAAAAACGTCAAATTTGCTGTGTTTCTATTTCTCAACTGCAAACTTTGCATAACCAAGACAATTGGGTTGGTCTTAAATGCGTTGTCATGGTTGTGCGGATACCACATCTTTGGAATCAAACAACCCGTGAAGTTCAGTTTTATCTAACTAGTTTAAATAGTGATGCTCGGAACTTAGGAAAAGTGATTCGTCTTCATTGGGGTGTGGAAAATGAGTCCCATTGGACTTTAGATCTCACTTTTGCTGAACATGCTTGTGGTGTCCGTACTGGTCATGCTCCACAATACTTAGGACTTCTGCGGCGAATAGCTCTTAATGCTTTAAACCTAGAGAAATCTTTGAAACGTAGTAATCGCCAAAAATCTAATCGAGCCGCTATGGATAATAATTATATGCTGAGTGTTCTTACTCCTTCTTTATCCCAACGTGATGATACCTCTCAACCCGCTTGTCAATAGAATTTCAGATGCGCTTACCCTGCGCCAGAAACGACTCCATTCTCAGCCTGCTTCTCATGCTCTATCCCTTATGAAACCAGCTGTTTAGCCCTGTTGTCACCGGGGAAGGAAGAAAACTTAATGCCAAAACAGCATAAAGAATTACATATTTATTTTGATTGTATTTTCGAAAATAATTTGCAATCCAAATTACAATGTTTATTGCTGATTCTGGAGGACCATCTTCCATTCCCATCATATTCCAATAAGTTTGTTGGGAAAATAATTTCATGACTACTAAAGAGGCAATAAAAGTAAACGGAAAATAAACAAGAATCTTTTCCAAAATTTGCTGAGTTTGGAAGGAAAAACCGACAAAAGAAGAACTGCTAGGTCTTCTACTTTCAGTCACAGCTAGAGATATACTTTGTTTATCAAAACATTGGTTTAAGGTTGACGCAAGGTTAACCCAAGGGTGCCTAAAAGTTAATAAAGGCTTAACCTGTTTTGATGTTTACTAGTACTGATATCTTTTACGAATTTGTCTTTAAATTTGTGGAGAACTCAATGCTTTGAGTAATAATAAAGACCAGGGGATTTTTAGGTTAGGAATTAGCCATGGATATTTTTGCAGTGCTGGGATAGCTAAAGGTAATATAAAATTTAGCGATCGCAAAGATACAGGAAGATTACCGTCCCTATCAACTACTCCATATTTCTGCGCTAACTCAGCAACAATATGTACTTTGCCAGTACGATGGATAATATTCGTTTCACTAGCAAGTTTCGCAATAACCCTACCTGTAAGTAAGGGAGTTTCCCAGTTGTAATGTTCTTTCATGAAGGCTATTCTAGGGTCTGTAGTATCTTCTACTTCCATTGCTGATACCATCTGGGAAATATGCTCAGTACCAACAATGCCAGGCCATAGGGAAATGGAAGTCACATTATGGGGTTTTAGTTCCGTAGCCATATCCGCTGCCAAGCGATCGCATCCTGCTTTACCCGCACCGTAAGCTGTACCAAAAATGTAAGATAAACCCCCCCAAGAAGAAATAGTACAAATTAGCCCCTGTTGTCTTTTAATCATTATCCGGGCCGCAAAAATACTAGCAACATAATGACTACGTAATCCCACATGGTTGCAAGCATCCCAAAGACTAGGTTCAAAATTCCAAAAGGGCTGACCATTGACATCTCTTAATGCCTGTACCCCAGAATACACATTGTTTACTAACAGGTCTAATTTCCCCTGTTGCTCATCTTGAACACGTTCAAATAATAAACGTACTTGTTCATCATCACTGTGATCTACCTGTACAGGGATACAAATACCACCTACTGCTGTGACTGCTGCTTGAGTCTCTTGCAAGCTACCAGAGATTCCTTGCTCTGAGAGGGATTGTTCAAAACTGCGACCAGTAATATACACAGTTGCCCCGGCTTCACCCAAAGCCAGAGCAATACCCTTGCCAAGACCACGGGTAGCACCTGTAACTAATACGACTTGACCCTGAATATTTTTCATAAAAGACTATACAGAAAATAGGGGTTAACTATCATCTCTAATTCGGCTCTTTAAGATCGCATAACAACAGGTCCGACAAAATATGTTTACCCTTAACTTATCACTAATACTCATAACCTGGGATCTACAGGTTCACTTTCCAATGCCAAAATTCCAAACACCCATTCATGCACACGGCGTAAAGGAGAATCAGCCACAAAACGCTCTAATCCTTCTACACCCAGAGCAAACTCCCGCATGGCTAAGGAATGCTTCAAAGATAAGCCTCGTTGACGTAGCCGCTTTAGGTTGTTCCTACTTGAGGATTCAGGACCATAAATAATAAATACGTAAATATTCTTGTCCACGACACTTCACAGCAGGTTGAATAACCCTCTTATTAACCCGGAATATAAAGTCCATGGGTTTGACTACCATCCCCTCACCACCTGCATTTGTCAGTTGTCCCCATCAGTGAGTACCCTCCGCTTTGCTACTAGCATCAGTGAAATCAATTACCTTGTAGTTGGTAGAAACTAATATATCGGGTTCATAGGTAGCAATTCTTGCTATTTCCTCCATATGCCAACCATGTGTTTTGTCTACATGAACTGCTCCTTCGGTTGCCAAAATATAAAATGGTGCTAACTTCAAGTCAGAAATATTAGTCACAGACCAACAATAATTTTGATAGGTGCTGATGTACTGTTTTGCATTTTCTGTCCTCTCTTGAAAGGAATTAAGTTGATCACTCACCTCAACACTCCTGCTATTGCCTTTTTTCAGTAACTCTACGGCTTTTTATGCCACTCCTACTGGTGCATACTTTTTCCTAAGCAAGGTTTGAGCTTTAGCTGACCATGGCATTAGTTCAGAGTCTAAACATACCCAATCTGTACTAAATTTTTCCCAAAAGCCACTGATTTTTAAGGCAGCATTGATCCTTGCTAGGAGTTGAGTTTCTAAGGCTGAATTCCCAAAAAAGCGTCTACCAGTGCGTGTATAATAAATACCAATACCTTCATTCACTATCCCAAATGGCTTTTTCGCAGTTTCTTCATTTTGGCAAACTACCACTACAGCCCGAGTTCCCATGTGTTTTTCCTCACATATAACTTCAGTAATTCATTTATTGAAATAATAGTGAGAAGGTTCCTCTGGATGCTCCAAATATCCATAATATTGGGAAGTTTCCACTGGAGACATGGTAGGGGGAAGATAGATTAACCAGTTGGGATTACCAGCAAAACAACTCATTAATTCCAAAGCCGCAGTAGCATTCTCTTCTCTGATAATAATCTTTTGTTGTAGTCGGGTGTTAATAATTCGCTTACCCAGCACATCCTCAATGTACAGCACATCGTCTATTTTTTGTTGGGAAGTAAGGGTAGAATTTCCGATACCATCTATGGGCTTAACTAGCTGGCAATAGGCATGTAGAGCAGGAATACTGACAATTTCCCTTTCTCGGTAACGTAGGCCTGTTAGCTTACCACCAAATACACAACCAGTATCAATGTCAATAGTATTATTCAGCCATTCTGCTTCCGGGACGGGGGTATGTCCATAGACAACCATGGTATCACCGCGATATTCTCCTGCCCAGTTGTAACCGATGGGTAAGCCAAACTGATCTATTTCTCCGGTCGTTTGTCCATACAAGGCAAATTCACACACCTTCCCAGAACCCCTCCCTTGGAATTCTTGTTTCATCCCCGCATGAGCCACCACTAACGGTCCATCATCTAATACATAATATCTGACTAAGGTCTCAAAAAATTTCTTCATCTCTCGGGTGAAGGGTTCCCTGATATCTTCAGGTAATACTTCTAATTCTGCTAAGGTTTGTTCTAGACCATGGTTAATTCTGACATTTTTTCTCCGTAATTTACGTAATAATTTATTCTCATGATTACCAGGTACACATATGCCCGTACCTGCTTCTACCATATTCCTTACGAGTTTAACCGTATCTAAAATTCTATTGCCTCTGTCTACTCAATCTCCTAATAATGCTGCTTTACGCCCTTCGGGATATTTATAAATAGGAAATTGCCATAAATCTGATTCGTCTTGATCTTGTAATATAGGTATGTATCCTAACTTTTGTAATAAAGCTTCCAGTTCATCACAACAACCATGGATGTCACCAATAATATCAAACTGACCATGCTCAGACTTGCGGTTATTCCATAGGGGTTGACGCTCAATTTCAACAGCGTTGATTTCCTCTATTGATTTAAGGATGTATATATAACGGAAACGTTCCCTTTACAAACCACCTAAAGAACAGTTTAAATTCTGGGTATGGCAACCTACCACATGAATACCAAAATTGCGAGCGCTTCTTTCTTTATTGCGATCATGACACAATTTTTCTGCTAATTTGAGAACAATGGTAACGGAAAAAAAAATTATGCTTTCGAGCTAGCTGGATTAAAGATTTTCGGTCTTATTGCTGAACATTGGTGGCATCAATAACTGTCAGTTGTCCCGCTGTTAAACGTTTAGCAGCAATGAAATGTAATATTTCAAACGCATCTTTCGATACTGCTTGATTATTTTCATCATTAGAGATTAAGCTCTGACAAAAATCAGAGGAGATAATTTCAAATTTATGGAAATTTTTGTGGGCAAAGTTTGATTTCCCAGAACCAGAAGCCCCAACTAAAACCACTAAAGATAATTCTGGAATAGTGAGTTTCAAAATAATTTATATTGATTCTTGTTAATGGTTGTACTTATCGCTAATCGTTAATCTTTTACATGACCACAAAAGCCGATTGATTATATTGTTTTAACCCTGAATTTATTATTGCTAATATCACAAAATGTAATGGATACAATATATAAAACCATTTGCTTGTACTGGCTTGCTGCTGATTATAGAAGCAAAGTATGATTGCGGGAGTAAGAATAAAAATTATTTCAATGGCTTGATAATGAAAAACATACCAAAAGAATAAATTAATACCTATATATAAAATCCACCACTTTACTTCTATTTTAGATGAATTGAGAATAGAAGTAAAATATTGGCGAATCCATAAATTACACCTTAAA
>CBZS010000186.1 GCA_000613065.1 Richelia intracellularis
CGCACCCATGTAATTCTTTGTGCCAGTGGTTTTCTTTTAGCTGCGAGTGCACTTAGTAATGTTTTTAATAAGTCTTTTGTGGCGATTGTAGAGCAGCTTAAAACTCGTGGTGAGTTGGTGATTCTTGGTTTTATATTTTCCTTTGTGATGGCGTATTTTGCTTCTGTAATTTACGTGGAAGGAATTTTGGGTGCTTTTGCGGCTGGTTTAGCGTTAGAACAGACAGATAAACGAAAGGAACTACAAACGCAAATTATTCCTATCGCTGAGATGTTCGTACCTGTCTTCTTTGTTACAGTTGGCGCACAAACTGATTTGGGAGCATTAAACGCGGCTATTCCTAGCAATCTAGAAGATTTTATTATGGCAACTTTCCTGATTGTGGTGACTATCTTTGGTAAAGTCATTACAGGCTTTAGGGTTTTTGGTCAACCCCAAATTAATCGTTTAGCCATTGGTGTGGGTATGATTCCTCCTGGAAACCTAGGGCTAATATTCTTAGGTATTGGCTCCAATATTGGTGTTCTTTCTAAGTCACTAGAAGCTGCAATTATTATGATGGTAATTTTGACGACTTTTATTTATCCTCCAGTGTTGAGGCTTATTTTACCTCAATCAGCACAAAGGGAAATAGCCTAGGAGTAATTATTACTATACAATTTATAGAATCATAATTGAGTAGTAAAATCTTTGATTACCAGGAAATTATCAAGTTAACGAAAGCCTAGAAAATAATGATGGGAAACATGAGTATCAGTCTTCACAAATAGATATATGAAATAAGCCTGAACGTTAATTATTAGCTTATATTGTGTTACTTTTGACTATTTTGTATTTTGAGGAAACTATCTATCAGATGAATAGCGAACGAACAATAATTAGTGGATGTAATTTTATCTATAAATAATAGGATACACAGACTTGCTATACATGGATAAATCATATTTATTAATTAACTTAACGAATGAGAAAAAATTTATATCTTTACCCTTAAGCTCTTCTATCTAATTGGTTCTGGTTATTCAAAGCTTATGAATGAATACCCAACTTCGAATGATATTTTCCTATAACTTGCTTACCCGGTCAATATAGTTATAAATCTTACCCAAGTTTAAACAATGTCAGGTAAAAGTTCATTATATAGAGCAATATTTAAATCTATGATTCGCTATTTATTGGAATCTATAGCTATATTTTCTGTGCTAAGAAAAACAATTTATAGTTAGGGAACTTCTGTAGAAAAATCTACTTCCTGAGAAAATGTAAATTAAATACATAATGTTATTGGCAATACAATTATGTATTTAATTCGTGCTTAAGATCAAACCTCAAATCTTAATATACCTAATAATACACAAAACTACTGCATGAGTTCATGGCTCTTATCAGCATCAACAATTCAAGAATTTACATTAGTATTTCTCAATCCCTGAATCAGTATTTATCCCTCATGAATAAAAAAATACCGATATGGATTGACTAGTGCTGTGTATTCTGCTAGCCCTTTGGTTAGTGTATTCAGATGCTTTGAAAACTTATATTTCGTGTTATAACTGCATGGAAAAACAAGTAGTGTTCTAATAATAGTTACTTTTACATTTATTTAGATGATAAACCATGCTTATGGGACAAAGTTGGCTAATAGTGCATAAAATCCACAACAAAGCAAAATTTGAGGCAGAATAATGTCTTTAATGATCAGAAAAATTCATATTTTGGCGACATCGTGACTGTTTCCTTGGAAAGGATAACCCCTGAGGATACCCCTCCAGTCAAAGATACAGCAATACCTAAAGCATAGGTAATGAAACTCCCGTAAATGCATATCAGGAAAAAGCACTGTGAAACTACACTGGTTAATACCTGGAACTGTTGGAAGTCTATTCGTATTATCATCGCCCGCATTGGCGATAAAATTAGAATCGTGGCGTTTTGACGCTAATCAAAATCGCCTAGAAATTAATACTAGTGGGGATGTTCAGCCCCAAGCGCAGCTTATTTTTAATCCTACACGCTTGGTAATTGATTTACCAGGAACAATATTTGCTAGAAGTCAGCTGACGCAAGCAGTAGGTGGAGCTATTAGGGCGATTCGCGTAGGACAATTTAACCCCCAAACAGCTCGCTTTGTGGTGGAATTGAGTCCTGGTTATACCCTTGATCCCAAAAGGGTAAAATTTGTGGGCCAAACACCCCGTCGTTGGTCAATACAATTACCTGAACCTACTAATATAACTAATACTAATGCTTTCTCCGATAACAATGTATATAATACTCTAACTATTAATACTCCCAGTAATTCAATCAGAAAAAAAGACTCCCAGGTT
>CBZS010000187.1 GCA_000613065.1 Richelia intracellularis
TTTTCAAGGATTTATCAATGGTTTCAAACGCTAATTCATCCCCTGATTCAGCAATGCCCCTTTTTTTTTCAGCTTTTTGAAGATTGATTTTTATATTTTCCATAAAATTACAGTCAAACCTATTAATAGTAAATGTTGCGGATAGTAATACGCTGTATATTAGTTTCTGATGACTGCTGTATTTTTATCAAACAATCAGCTACAAACATAAGGTTGAAAGCAAAAGATGTAAAAGTAACAAAAATTAATAAAAGCCAACGATATAGCAAGTGAAAGTTTTCAACTATCAAATTACCTCCTAGAGCCTAATATTTGGTAAACCTTGAGGAAGTTATATATCGTTGGTTTATTTGTGAGAAAATATCTATAATTCTCTGATTTAGCTGCCAAGATTTGCTGGGCATGGATTTTCATGCCATAGCAAACAATATTTATCGCAGATGGGTTGACGGGACTAATATCTAAGCTTGCCATGCATAATGGTATGACCGAATGTTCTTAGCTGAAAGTTTGAACTTCAGTTTGATGGAAAGAGGTGGAAAATAGTGAAGCACTTAGCGCGTTTATTAACATTATTTAGCTTGTTAGTTGGTTTTTGCGGATGGTTTTCTGCACCCCAAATAGCCCAAGCTGCCAATTTACAGAGCTTGACTTTACCAACAGTTTCTATTTTGGCGGTTGAAGGTGGAAAACTAAGAAATCGAGCCGATGAAAAGTTGGCAGATGTATATGGTGACAAAATTGATTTGAATAATACTAATGTGCGGGCTTTCCAGAATTACCGGGGACTCTATCCTACTCTGGCAAGCAAAATTATCAAAAATGCACCCTACGAGAAAGTAGAGGATGTATTGGGAATTAAAGGATTGAGCGAACGTCAACAACAAATTCTCCAAGAGAATTTAGAGAATTTCACAGTAAATGCACCAGAATCTCTCTTTAATGAAGGAGACGATCGCATTAACCCTGGAATTTATAGATAACCGTCCTAGTATTTAATCGCAGTTAATCTTATCCTGTTCCTAACTTTGATAGGAGCAGGATATTTTTTGGGCACAGAGGTAGTGATGGAGTGATAAAGTTATGGAATGATTGAGTGATGGAGTTAGATAACACCTAAATTTATAATTGTTTTTTAAGCTCTTACGTTCTTAACTCTTTATCAGTCCGATCTCTCTGCCAATGCTAACTAAGTAAATGGGTCAAATTAAATATATAACCTTACCCAAGCCTCTCCCCTATCCGCACTCTAGACAAGGATTTGCTCCCCCCACTCTAGAC
>CBZS010000188.1 GCA_000613065.1 Richelia intracellularis
AAATAGAAGACTTGCGGTTGGCAGCATCGAAAATGAATGGAGTAGAATGTCGGGGCTTTCAAGCTCAGATGACGTTGAAATATTGCCAAAGTAGAGCAACGTTAGCAGAAACAGTATTCGGTTGGGGTAGAGAAAATATAGAGTTAGGGTTAGTGGAAAAAGAACAGGGATAATCTGTGTGGGATTACAATCAGCCTTTAGCACAGCAAAGCGTTGCCAGGAGAAACAACCTCTTCTGTTGTGGCATTATCCCTGGGACAAATTGCAGAATCTGATTCTCAACAAGACCCAACATTTAAAACTTCCTTAGCCTATACCCGGTTAACAGTAACATCGGCACTAGAAAAACTCAAAGAACAGGGATTTAGCCAGGAGCAATTGCCTTGCGCCAGTACAATGGCACAATTCTTGAATCGAATGGGCTATGGTCTTCGTAAAGTAGTAAAAGCCAAACCTCAAAAAAAATTGCACAAACCCATGATATCTTCAACAACATCAAAGAATTTGACCCGCAATCAACAAGCCTCAAAGTCAAAGGACTAAGCATGGACTGCAAAGCTACCGTTAATATCGGGGGTTATTCTCGTGGTGGAAAAACCAGAGGAGACAATCAAGCTGAGGATCATGATATGGGATGCACAGAAAAATATACTCCCTGTGGGATTCTTGATGAAGATAGTAGGCAATTATTCTATATTAACTTTGGTAGTTCTTATTATAAAACCAGGGATTTTATTGTTGATACTCTAATTCAATGGTGGAAGACAATGACACCAGAACAAAAGCAGGATACCGAACTGATACAAATAAAAGTTGATAATGGTCCGGAAAGTAGTGGAGTAAGAACTCAATTAAAAAAAAGGATGGTTGAGTTTGTTGATCTCCTAAATATACCAATTCAATTGCTTTACTATCCTCCTTACCATATTAAATACAATGCCATAGAGGGTTGTTGGGGTATTCTTGACCAGCATTGGAATGGGGGGGCGAAGCTTGTTGATGTTGAAGTCATGCTTTCCTCGCCTTAGAGTATGACTTGGAAAGGCTTATATCCTATCTTGAGTTTAAGTAAAACTATTTACCAAAAAGGGATTTCTCTAACAAAGAAAGCTATGAAACAAGTCGAGTCTAGATTAGAGCGAAATCCACTGTTGCCCAAATGGCATATCTTGATTCAACCGCTTTAGCTGGTAATTTATTTTTCAAAAATCACCTTAGTCCATGAGAATATTGCTTTGCTGGTAGATTAAACTCCCCATCCAAAGGAAATAGCGTATTTATCTTTTTATCTTTCTTTCTCCATAACCGATTCTATTGGCGATTACTGTGCCAAATAATGTGGTCAATTTCCGCGACAATTTTTTCTTGTGTCTTCTGTTTACTGAGTCTGTGGCTGCACACTCTGCCTCTATTTCATATTGACTGCGTTGATCAAAATATCTTTGTTTGTAACAACCGTCTCAATAGTTCGTATCCATTCTCAAGTAACTTACTCTCTATCTGGGAGTCTTCTAACCCAAAAATGCTGTCTGAGTCTAACCAACTAACTATCTGTTCAAATAGTTCTCGTGCTTGTGACCAAAACATACCTTGATTTGATGTAGATCCTTGCATAGGGTGTGGAACTGTTCCTGTTTTTTCACTTTTTACAAGCCAATTCCATCAAGTACATTTTTGGCTGTCAATACTACTCTGGTTGACTTGTCATTTATTATTCTCATATCATACTCCGTACCACCAGAAGAGTCGCACCCATGTGATTTATAGGACTAGATCTCATACACATTCATACAGAGATAATTTATTTATTACTATTAGGTAATACTTTATGTCACAAAAAAATGAAACACCTATTTTAATTTTATCTTTGCTGATTACCGCAGGATTAATTGGTGCAGGCGCTTGGTGGTTTATTAACAACAACAAGATTAACTTAAATCAAACAAGTAACTCAAAAAGCACTAGTTCTAAAGATACAACACCATGGTCATCTAATGGAGTTAAAAATAAAACATTTACTGCTGTAACCAATATCCCCACAGGATTATTTAATTACGGTGGTAGTACTTCTTGGGCTCCCATCAGATTAGCAGTTGATGCAGCCGTTCAAGCAAATTTACCTGAGTTCCGCTTGCGTTATACGGAACCTACTGGTGCTAAACCCGGCTCTAGTACGGGAATACAAATGCTAATTAATGGTCAAATAGCTTTTGCCCAATCTTCTCGACCACTTAACGATACAGAACTAGCCCGTGCCCAACAACGGAGATTTTCCTTGAAACAAATTCCTGTAGCAATTGATGGTTTAGCGTTTGCAATACACCCCGATTTACAAATTCCAGGATTAACTGTAAATCAACTTAAATCGATTTATACCGGTAAAACAACGAACTGGAGGCAAGTAGGAGGCCCCAATATTCCCATTCGAGCATATTCGCGACCCATAACTGCGGGTGGCACAGTAGAGCTATTCGTCCAAGACACTTTGGGTGGTGAGGCATTCGCTGCCAACGTGGAACTGGTGCCAACCACCACCCAAGCATTGAGAAAAGTAGCTAATAGCCTTGGAAGTATTTATTTTGCATCTGCTCCAGAGGTTGTACCTCAATGTTCAATCAGAGCCTTGCCACTAGGGCGAACTCAAGGACAATATGTTGCTCCTTACCAAGAACCATTCGTTAAACCTACAGAATGCCCTGGTAAACGCAATCAATTGAACATTGAGGCATTTCGGAGTGGTAATTACCCAATCACCCGTAACCTGTTTGTTGTAGTTAAACAAAATGGTCGGGCGGAACAGCAAGCAGGCACTGCTTATGCCAACTTATTATTAACAGAGCAGGGGCAAAAACTTATTTCCCAGCAAGGATTTGTGAGAATTCGTTAATACCTGCCCATCATTTTTTAGCTGGCTCGATTAATCGACTCTGCTGGTAGGCAAATGAGATTATCGCCCTGGGTAAGGATTAAGCCGCGTTGACGCAGTTTACCCATCAACCGGGTAACAGTTACGCGGGTAGAACCGATGGCACTACCAATTTGGGCGTGGGTAAGGGGGAAGGGTAGACAATAACCACGAATCACATCTGGCTCGGTTTCGCTCATTGCCGGCTCTCCATATTCTTCAATCAACAATGTGAGGAATCCTAGGAGACGATCAATGGTACGACGTTGTCCCAAGGCACTCAGCCACAATAATTTACGCTGGTGCTGATAGCGGAAAGCATCCATTACTTCCCGGCGGAAATGAGGCCAGTTATCTAAATCATGCCAGTACATCCACAACACCGCAGTTTGATCCACATGGGCATATGACTGGAGTGTGAATGGAGACTGAGCAACTATTTCAAATGGTTGTCCTGCACCAACGAAACCTAAGAAAGCTTCTTCTGGAGTTCTGTTGATGCGTCTAGATGTTAACTGACTAGCGGTGGCACTAACTTGAGCGGTTCCCACCATCCGAATCGCACCCCTCTGCACCAAATACAGCAATCCAGGTCTGGCTGGAATGCGTTCATCTTTGCTAAAGGTACGACAACGGTAGTGTTCTTGAGCCCAATCAATAATCCGTTGCCAAGTCAGAAATGGACGTGAAGCCTCAGAAAAGGAGGATGGAGATTGCATAATTAACAAAGAGCGTTCGGCTGAAGACAAAGACATCATAAAAAGGGTGCAAGGAGTGTCTTTGTGTTGGCGTGTTGGCTTAACGCCATTAAACAGCGCCAGCCATCAAAAAGGTAGGACGTAATTTTTTCCTACTCTTTTGTTATACTCCTAACTGTACAATGTTGTGTAGTATTCTTTACCTCTTATTCAATTAATTTTACGAAATTCTTATTTTTCTACTTCAAAAATAAAGTTACGCCCAAGGACATATGACTAAAAACACGTAATCTTAGCTACTTATCATCATGGACGTAATTTTTTGTGCAGAAAAACCTACTAGTTCCTAAATATACAGCAATAAGGCAGCTAATATCCATCCAAATACGGAGATCTGTCAGTATTTATGCTGCCGAGAGAAAAAGTGTATACACAAATTTGGATAATATTCATCTATATAGAAATAGAGACAAAAGTAAAATATCTTACGCTACTTCTGTGGCACTGAAGTTATCAAAATCTGATAAGATGAGAGCCTGGGAATTTGCTGAAGGGATAAGAGAGCATTTATCCTCAAACTTAGGAGACCAATTTTTTGTTCATGTCAACCCTCCAGGGATGATTCAGGTATGGGTGAGTGACAAATTTATTGCAAACTGGTTGGATAGTTTGACGAACGACCCTCCGAAGGGATTCAGCAGTTCCTCTTTGGGGAGACCACCAAGACCGGACTGCTTCACCACGACAACGCAAGTCGCAAGGGAACGCGCGAGTTTGACTAATTTAAGTTGTGAGAATAGGACAGTTGTAAATTCAACTGGTTTAGGATCCTATCCTTCTAGTTTATTTACCGTTCAATATTGTCACGCTCGCTGTTGTTCGTTGCTGCTATTGGGAGAACAGGAGGGGATGATAAAACTAGGTGAAAAATCAAGGGGGAAGGAAAGCAAGATAGCTATCCATCATCAAGAGCAAGACTTTGAATCCTATCTTTTGAGTCAAAATACTCGCAATACATTTTGGTTGGATGGTCACTCTCAGATGCGTTGCGATCGCAAAACTACCCGTTACTTAATTTATGAATTGGTGCAAATGGTAGATTACTTCTACGAAGACTGGGAAGCTTCCCAAGGGCAAGGTAACCATAAAAATAAAATAAATTGGGAAAAAAATGTATTAGGCTTAAGTAACGCTTTTGAAGCCTTCTGGGCAGATTGTCGCATTTGGGGTGAGGTAAAATCCACCTTCCCAGAACTAGCACAAATGAGGTTAGGTCTGATTTTAGTAACTAGGATAGTTTTAAAGTTTTTATTGTTAGAACACTTGGGTTTAGCCGCTCCTGAATCAATGTAAGGGAAAAACCAAAAGTTTACGACGGTTGTCCTATTTTGCTTCCATAGCTTGACATTTTTGGCATAGACCAAAAAATTCTAGAGTATGGTAAAAAATCTTAAACTTGTGGGTATCTTGCAACTGTTGCTCTAACTCATGGGCAGGAGATTTATTTATGGTGATGGAAGCTCCACATTGTAGGCAGGTAAGGTGATGTTTATCTTGTTTGGTCAACCTATAGAGGGCTTCTCCATTACCTAATGTCCTGACTTGAACCAAACCTTCTAATTTTAAAGCTTCCAAAGAACGGTAAACTGTTGCTAAACCCATACTTTGGTTACCTTTACGCAGTTCTACATAAATATCTTGAGCAGAAATGCCTCGTTTAATTTTTTGGAGTAAGTTCAAAATCCGCTCTTGGGAACGGGTGTGTATAGCTTTCATAAGATAATGATTGTAGGAAATTTTTTTCTGCAGAAGGCTTGATTTTGCTTAATTTAACAAACTACTGTAGTTACTGGGTAATATTATTTTCACCCATGTAAAACCGAAGTTTATCAGTTTAGTTATCGCAGCGTTCAATAAATGCCAGTGCAAAGAAAATATCGAGCGAAAATTTGGGTGACTCTACGTCCTTCAGTCTTAGATCCAGCTGGAGTAGCAGTACAGTCAGGTCTACAATATTTAGGATACGACAACGTGGAGCAATTGAGGATTGGCAAGTATATTGAACTACTAATTACTGCTAAAGACGACAAAATGGCTGATCAACAACTGAATGATATCTGTGACCGAATGTTAGCAAATCCAGTGATTGAAAACTATCGTTTTGAGATGATTGAGGTGGAGTCTCAAACTGGAGTCTTTTAATTTTGCATTTCTCTGACAAGAAGCTAACCTCCAGGTATCTGTGGATTTTTAGTTGACTTCAAATAAAAGTAAGTATACTCCTTCTGAAGTCTATGGATTGGTATGACAAATTTACAGGGAAAAGTTAAGAAAATGAAGTTTGGGGTAGTTGTTTTTCCTGGTTCTAATTGTGATCGCGATGTGGCTTATGTCACCAGAGATCTAGTGGGACAGCCAACGCGGATGATTTGGCATCAAGAGACTGATATTGCTGACGTTGATGTGATTGTGCTTCCTGGAGGTTTTAGCTACGGGGATTATTTACGCTGTGGTGCGATCGCTCGCTTTTCTCCAATCATGCAACAAGTCATAGAACATGCCAATCACGGTAAGTTCGTTCTCGGTATTTGTAATGGTTTTCAGGTATTAACTGAGGCCCATTTATTACCAGGTATCCTGGTGAGAAATCGAGATATGCATTTTATTTGCGATCGCCTTCCTCTCAAGGTGGAGCGCGATGATTTACCCTGGACTCAATCATATTCCAAGGATGAGGTAATTAACTTACCCGTTGCCCATGGAGAAGGGCAATTTTTTGCTGATGAGAAAACCTTGGCAGAAATTGAAGAGAATAATCAAGTGCTATTGCGTTACGTTGGTAATAATCCTAATGGTTCCCAAAACCATATTGCTGGTATTTGCAACCGCCAAGGTAATGTATTAGGAATGATGCCACACCCAGAAAGAGCTGCTGATTCAATGTTGGGTAGTAGTGATGGGTTGAAATTATTTCAAGGGTTGTTAGAGTCAGTAGCAATGGGAGTTTAGATGAATTCCCAGTTGATAAAGCCAGAGGAAGCGGAGGAGGAAGGGGGCAGGATATGAAATTTTGACTATGCAACTGTCAAGTATTAAATTATATACACTGCAACCCACATTCAGCAGTTTAGTTACCAAAGAAGATAATATTTACCACAGGGAGCACCAAAAAACTGTATAATCCAGCACCGCTGTTCACTGAGGTTGGAAATCTGTTTCAAAGAAGCCAACGTTAATAAATGAATTGACATGAAACATTGAAACACCCAACGTAAAGTAGGAGTGGCAGTTGGTTTACCTAACTGATTTTGAATTGTTTGGGAGCCTCGTTTTAGATATTGGCGTAATGCCCTCTGAACTCGGCTGTAAACTAGCAAACACAAACCCATAACCATTGCCAAAGCCGCCACTCTTTTCCTTGAATTTAGAAACACAGTGGAAATAAAAAACAATGGGTGTTTGAGAAACCAAAAACCACGTTCTGTAGATTATTGTGCTTTATATTCAGGTCAAACATCTTCGTTCCTAAGTTTGTCGGCATCAAGAACATTGGTGGCAAGAATAAACCTGCCAGCCTCTTCTGTGGCAATGGTAATTGCAGTTTATTTGGGTACAATTTCGGCTTGAATCTGGGAAATTAGCGTAAGTTGAGAATCCTTGCCAGGTCTACCACATCCCCGGTTTTGGCCATCTTCAATAACTTCAAGATTTGCATGCAAGTTGATGAAATGGCAACTGACTCTCAAGTAATTTGGCTGGGTTGAATGCATCTTAGGCACATGCAAATTCCTGTTGACACATTTTTCGTAGTTGGGATTGTGCCTGGGTATATTTTTTGGTCAGACGTTTGTTTTTCCAGTTGTTTTAAGTCAGATTTTTTACGGGGTTCACTTTCTATCACTAGCCACCGTTGTCCCACACCACCAGAATCATTACAACAGGGAGCAATACGATATCCTGGGATTTTACCTGGTGGAAATGCATCAATACAGTTCTTTTCTAATAGTTATTTTGCGGCAGTTAGGGTTTCAGGAAATCGAGATACCCATCTTAATTAGACTATCATCTGCAAATTGTCTTCAGTGTAAAGGGCTGCATCCGCAACAAATAAAGCATCAATTTGCCATTGTTTGTGGAAATCTGCCATAAGTGTTCCAAACATGGCATAATCGACTTCATTACCATGTACAACTCTTAAATATAAAGGAATATCTCCATCACCACTCCACATCAAGTCAAGGATAAATTGTTTCGAATCTGGTCGGTGGTCTCTAGAATAACCATATGTAATTGTAATTAATCCTGATTGTGCTGATGCTTCATCATGACTACCAGTTCCATAATCCCCATGTACATGAAATGAACTTTAATCCAAGTGGAAGCTGTCCATTTTGACTCCAAATCTATCTGCTGCTGATAGTGGGACTCGGATAAAAATTTCCGTTAATTCTGCATCATATAGTTTGTCTAAGACTCTGCCCAAGGGTTCATCGTTCAAATGTTCTGGTTCTATTCCCTCTGCCAATAAATGTTCCGTTGCAATCCCTGAAAAGAACTTCTCAAATAAATATAGTGGTGCACTGATAAAGCCTAAGCCATTGAGAATCATTGCTTTGACCACTTGGCCTGGGCTGATTATTTATTGGGAATGAGTTCCAAGCAGTTGGTTGAACAAATCAACCAAACTCATTTCATTAATAATCTCTGCCACTATGCCGAAATGATCGATATCTTGTACTTTGATTTGTGATTATGAAAAACTCATACTTCAAAAATACAACATTTTGCCTTCGCACCTGCGGAATGTGGGCTGCAACTAAAAAACGGTGGTAAATCTGTAAATTTGCATGAAAAATACCCATAAATAATCATTTTGTGTGTTTTATTTGATTATTTATGGGCAAAGGAGGAAAATATCTCTATATTTTCAGAATCATAGTTGTAAATGCAAAAATGCTAGATGTCGCCGCGAATTTCTTCCACAACTCCATCCCGCATGAGAATTTCTACCTGCATTTTACTAATCAGATTCTCACCGATTTCCACGCGGAAAAATCCCTCTATCTGAAATTGATTAACTTCTTGATCTAATTCCAGGATTTGCACCTGTTGGAGGTTTTGTAATAATTGATTTTTTTGTTCTAATAACTCACTTTTCTTCTCGTTGATTTGTAGCTGAATATTTTCTACCTGCTGGGCTGTTTGGGGACCTGGAGGTTGTACACTTTGTTTTTGAATTTCAGCGATCGCTCTTTGCCCTTGCATATCCATCTGCTGAAATTGCTGATCTAGTTGATTGATCTGAGTTTGCAGATGTTGTTGCATTTCATCCTTCCAAACAGGAGTGACGATCGCTTTGACGTTAACAACGCGCTTTAAAAGTAGTTGTTGATTGGAGACATCCATATAAGTTTAGCGTTCCCTACCTAGTGGATAATTGGGACTATTGGGCAAACATTGCGTTAATTATATGGCTATCGCGTTCCATCACCACGTGCCGTTTAATTTTCAATGTTTGGGTCATTGTCCCGTTTTCAATGGAAAATGGCTCAAGAATCAGTTTGAAGGGTCCAATACGGTCATGTGGACGAGAACCTGGACGGTTTTTCACTTCCCGATTCAATTCTTGCCGGAATAAGTCCTGGATTATTTTACTCTCCAGGTTAATTTTTTGACTTTCTGCCTGTGCAAGATTAGCATCCTCTAAGGATAATTGGAGATTTTTGCTATTTGCCCATTGCTCTAAAGCATCAATATTTGGAACAAATAACGCACCAAGACTTTTACAATCTTGTCCCACAAGCATAATTTGATCGATGTATGGCGATCGCAAACAAGCGTCTTCAATGGGTTGGGGTTCGATGTTTTCCCCATTGCTTAATACAATGGTGTCTTTTGCTCGTCCGGTTAACACTAGGTCATTTTTTGCCGTTAACCAACCCAAGTCACCGCTATCAAACCAACCTTCAGGATCGATGGCTTTAGCCGTGGCTTCGGCATTCTGGTAGTAACCTTGCATAATTTGTGGTCCCCGCAGCAGCACCAGACCTTTTTCACCTGCCTTTAATACTTGACGGGTTTCTGGATGGACAATTTTAGTTTCTGTCCCCGGAACCGCTTTACCAGCAGAACCCCGTAAGTTACTCCAATATCTTCTGGCATGGGTGACAGGGGAGGTTTCTGTCAGTCCATAACCAACTAAAATTTGTACCCCAATAATTTCAAAGAAGTTATCAATGTGTTTGGGAAGAGCACCACCACCGCTAATCATTTGCTTCACCCTACCTCCGGTCGCTTCTCTAACTTTTGTATGCACTAATTTATCAGCCAACAAATGGAGAGGGAATAAGACAATTTTTTGTATGTTAGCGACTATTTTTTCCCAAGTAGAAGGTTTGAAGTTATTTAAGTCTAGTTCTTGAACAACACGTCGTGCTTCAATATATTTTTCACTAATACCCAGCAAAGTATTTACTAAACGCTGCTTGTTTTCTGGCTGCTCCCGAAATTGCTTTTGTAGCCCTTCATAAATGGATTCAAATAGTCTGGGTACAGCTACCATGTAATGGGGCTTATATTGCTTTAAATCACGCTTAATGGAGCGTAAATTGGTATAAATTTGGGTACAACCTTGAGCAAGTAGGAAATACTCCGCGGTGCGCTCATAGCTATGCCAAGTAGGAAGAATACTTAAGATAATATCACCTGCTTGGGGCTGTACTAGTATTCCCAAATTAGCAACTTGATGCATTAAATTACCATGACTGAGCATCACACCCTTAGGCTTACCCGTAGTTCCGGAAGTATAAATGAGTGTAGCGAGGTCCTCACGTTTTTTTTGTACGGGTACTAATTGATGCCGTGTCCCCATTTCCATTAATTGGGAAAAATTGAAAATCCTTATGGTTTCCTCTGTCGGAGGAACTTCATCGCTCAGTAAAAGTATTAACTCAATTGGTAAATCATTCAGCCCCTCTCTCACTTTTTTCAGAGTTTGTAAATCCTGTACCAACAGGGCTGTACTACCGCTATGTGCCAAAATATACAATATTTCTGCGCGAGCGCTTTGGGAACTACGCACTGCATCTACTGCTCCAGCCATCATGATTCCTTGGTCAGCAACTAGCCACCGAGGAGAGTTATCAGCAATGAGAGAAATGCGAGTTCCTGCTTGAATACCCAAGGACTGCAAACCCCCAGCAAACTGTTTAATTTGCTGATACAACTGGCTATAAGTCACCATGACTTCTGGATTAGCATGGGGGTCTAGTAAAGCAACCGCATCCCCGAATTTATTCGCAACCACAGACCAAATTTCTGGTACAGATTGCACTTGGGAATAATCCAGTAAACCCTGTAGCAATGAACGCTCTCGTTCAGTCATAGGTAAAGGTAAATTCTGCTTGGTGGAAGTTTCTAACATTAAATATCACCCCAATTATTGTTTTGATACTTTTTCACTATCTTTACCTATGAGGTTACAATCACCAAATAAAATAGACACTATTCTTTGTGGCTACTTTTATTTTTATCGGTATAAAAACTGGCACTCAAATAAACCCAATCATGGTGTTAGGGTCTTGTACTTTTATAAGGTTATAACTTCTAGAATTGGACCTGATTATAGAGGTCCAACATTCCTATTGATGTATTCGTATTTTGCTATGCTATAATCAAGTTGCATAGAAAAAAATTAATGTTCTGGTTGTTGAGGTTGCAGCAGTGTTTATTACTGCTAATTTGTCGTGGCTGTGAAAGCAAGTATTAGATATTGCTCACAATCATAGAGATAGTGCAGGATACTGGATTTATCTGTAAAATCAAATGACTGGGAGACAATTAATTATGGGTTTGCTAGATATTGTGCTGTTAACTTTTCTGAATGCGATCACTTGTATAGTTTTACCTAGGTTGATATCTCTAATCTTGGTCCATAGGAGAAACCAAACTAAACTGGTAAGTGCAAAATTTTATCCTGTTGCTAGTAAACAAAACACATCCGTTGTTCCCTATTTTAGAGAATCTAACAGAGTACGTAGTTAATACCAGCTATTTAAAGTTTCTACAAATAAATTTGCCTGGGCTATTTTCTTCAAAAGATACAATCTTCCCATTTTGTTGAATTTTAAACTGACTGCGGCAGTTATAAATCTCTACAGGTTGTTTTTCTCCATCAATACTTATACTGACTCGATAGTTCCAGTATCTTTTAGGGCTGCGTTTAAAGCTAACTATACAAACCTTGTGACCATTAATATTTTCGCATCTAGCAGCCTGAGCTGGGGGAGCAGCAATACAAATTTGTAAGAACACCAGTATTAAAGCAATAAATTTCATAGTTGCAGATTACCAATTCTTTCATCCACCCTATGACAAAAATTAGACAAAAACAAAATCAGCCATATTTACATTCTTGGGGTTATTTTTGATCAAGTAAAGGTATTTCAATTTGTGCTACACAAATATATTCTTGCTGTCAAAAGTATAGAAATCTTCTACCGAGTGACGCGAACCAACTTGGCATCAGCCTTGCAATAATCATAGTATCAGTGACGAGAATAAGTCAATTATATTTTTTCGTGCAGAGTAATATAAAAATCATTGTGTCAAAGCATTTCAGTCTATGTGTTAGCAAGCCCTAGTTAACTTAATGAGTGAAACGAAAGCTAACAACTAAGAATAACTTAATGGTGTTGGGTACAATGCTTAGTTTACACTCACTACTGGAAGTTAGTAGAACAGGGTAAGCATAGCAAATCAGAGTAATTCACCAAATTTCCCCTACATTCCTCCTTCTTCCAAGTTCCGTCGCCATTCAGCTTCAATCTCGTCTGAACGTTCTACTTCTTGGGTTAATAAATCGCTTGCAGTGGAGTATACATAATCTTCTTTATCAATTACCTTTTCCGTTGCAAACTGACTTGCATTGTTAATTTTGTGCTGTAAGTTGGGATCATTACTAGCTAATAAATTGGATCGAACTTGTCGTTGTTGATTGCGAACGCTAATTTTACTATTGCGCCATTGAATCCAGAAATAGCGAATTAATGGTATGGCTAAAAAGCCCGTACCGTAAGCCAATAACAACCAGTAAATTACCTGGACGAAGCCGACTAATCCACCAATTTGCGCTGCGATTGTTCCATCGGTTAATAAACTACCGAGAATTAAAGCACCCACAAAATTTACTACTCCTAAGCCACCACTTAACATTAATTGTCCGGAAGTGGCTTTACTAAACCGCCAAGAAAATTCCTGAAGGTAATTGGAGAGAGTTTTACGGTGTTTTTCGGACGCGCTTACCTGCAATTCTGGGAAGTAATATATGATTTCCCCTTCAGGACTCACCTGGGGTTGCCCATTGAAACGAGTGAGGACAGGTAACATATAATCTTCATATTCTTGGGAGTATCCCGAACCAATATCATCTAAATAAGGTGATATTTGTTCCGCTACCACCGCACCACAGTTATTACGAATTACAGCCCCGATTTCTTGCCAACGGCGTTCTTCTAAATTAACGTTAGGATCCCCGTCTCCAAACAAGAAGGAAAATACAGCCTCCAAGAAATTCAACTCGTTTTTTTCTCGACGATTTCGTTGTCTGTAACCATCATAATTAGGGCTTAAATACCAAAATAAATCTGGCAAGTAGAAAAAACCACCACTAAAATTACCACCACGATCGTTCTCTTGGTCAGACTTAGAGGAGGTGATGATAACAATAATTGCTACATAAATTAAAACTATAGAAGCAATTAATAATATCCCAAAGGAAATACGAATCAGGTAAAAAAGAACTTTCCAAATCTTTTTCCACCATTCTTGTAATTGTAAGCGCAAATATTTATTCCGCAGGACATCCCGAAAATTGCGCGGAAACTCATAAACTATATCACCTGACTCGGCAACTTGCATATTTCCACCAGCATCAGATGCCAAGGCTAATAATCCTTGAGTTGCTAGACCAATGTTTAATCCTGCTTCAGTTGCCACATCCCCAATGGTAACGCGATAACCCAATTTTTCTACTGCTTGCATAATGGCGGGGTTGGGAGCCATTTTTTTCCCTCTTGGTGAAAATAACTATTCCTTTCCCAGTATAAAGTTTGGTTTTGGGGAAGTTGGTAGGGGATGTTTATTTGAAGTAGGGTTAACCATGGTACTGAAGCTCATGGAAGCCCTTATCTTTGGGCTTGTTTGTCCCTAAATGTGGTTATTTTTCGCTGTGTCTTGAGCATAACAGATAGCCTGGGAACCACCTGGTTTTGAATCTGCTGAGCGCTTACCGCATCTGCCATTATTGCGTTCGCGATTGTATGGATACTCACATATACCACTGTTCGGTTCTCTTGTGGGGGTAGATGATTGCTCTCCTGGTGGTGTTGGGGTTGGTTCCCTTGGTGGTGTGGGAGCAGGTGATGGATTGGATTCGCTCCGTGGTGTGAAAGCAGGGGATGGAGTGGTTTTACTCGGCGGTTTAGGTACTGGAATAGGATTTGTGGTGATGGGAACGGGTGTTATTAATGGTTGCGGAAAAGAGGAGGTTGAGTCTTTTTTAAGGGTGCTAACTGACAAGTCAGTGCTTGTGTGATGGCTATATTGGCTATATGAGTTTATAGGTTTTTCTGTAGAAGTGTAAGAATATATACTTTGAAGATACGATTGTTTGGATACAGGTATTTCACTATCTGGTATTCGATTGACAGTACTAGTATTCAATGATTTATCCTGTTTTGATGTAGCAAATAAGTAGGCATAACTACCTGCTAAAAACAAAAATACTAAAATAGTAAATATCAGGGTAAGCGCATCTCAAATTCTATTGACAAGGGGGTTGAGAGGTCTCATCATCATGTTGGGATAAACAAGCAGTAAGAACACTCAGCATATAATTATTATCCATAGCGGCTCCATTAGATTTTTGGCGATTACTACGTTTCAAACATGCTCTAGGTTTAAAGCATTAAGAGCTATTCGCCCCACAAGTGCTAAGTTTTGTGGAGCATGACCAGTACGGACACCACAACCATCTTCAGAAAAAGTGGCATCTAAAGTCCAATGCAACCCATTTTCCACACCCCAATGAAGACGAATCACTTGTCCTAAGTTACAAGGAACACAATTTAAACTAGTTAGATAAAACTGAACTTCACGGGTTGTTTTATGCCAAAGATGTGGTACCCGCACAACCATGACAACCCATTTAAGACCAACCCAATTGTCTTGGTTATGCAAAGTTTGCTGTTGACAAATAGGAACACACCAAATTTGACGTTTTTCACTACGATGATGAGCTTTCTCTACCCGTTTATCATAACTATGGAAATACCTTTAAAGCCTTGAGATAACTGTTGCTCAAACCAATTTTTCACTTGTCCGTAAAGTGTAGGGTGATTACCTTTGAGTGCTAAAACATAATCTGCTTTTGCATTCAAGATTTGGGATGGAATTGCTGTTTGCGTACCCATGGCATCAATGGTAATAATACATCCACCCATGTCTAATAATTCCAATAATGCAGGGATTGCTGTAATTTCATTCCATTGATTTATCGTCTTGTTTTACTTGTCCTAAAACAAGACGATGTTCACTCGACCATGCACTAACTAGATCTAACGCTGATTTACCCTGTTCTCTATCATAGGAACCTTTGAGGGTCTTACCATCAATGGGAATTACCTGTGCTCCTGGGGCTTCAACTATTGATTCTACCCAACGTCGAAAGCATCGCTCAAATACTTTTGGGTTAATGGGTTCAAACACCCGTCAAAAAGTATCTGCACTTGGGATACCCTCTGGTAAAGCTAAAAACGGCTCCAACCAGTCGTATTTACTCAATCCATAATTTTCCATGTCCTCCTATCCCTTACCTCCTGGAATCACTGATAGTATTCCAATGATTAAAATATCTGTTAAGAAATGGACACGGGTTCTTTCTACAGGTGAGTCTTCTATCTGACTAAAAACTAATGACATTTTTTCTGTGAATGCAGTGGCATTGGCTATACTCAAATTTTTTGAGCTTTTAATCTTTGGTTTTGAAGATTTGAAACCGGTAGGCGCAAGCCTTCTTGTCAGAGAGACGATTAGACTAACCCGTTGAGTTAAGATAGACCCTTTGCCTCCTTAGCATAGGACTTAACTTCTTTAAGACTTAAATCTCCATTTTTGTGCCCCAGGAGTGTTCCAGCAACTGGGGAAGATTGGGTGGGGTAGGGGAGTGCCAGGTGGGGGTATGAGTGTTTATTGGGCTTACTCAAGGTCTTGATGCCCCTACCTGGCACCACGGAATCTAGGGAAGCGTTGCCCAGTTGCGTCAAATTTTTTTGGCGATGCCCCTTCAGTACCCCCCAAAGGGCAGGCTACCCACTTGACAATCAAGACATACCTGACAATTATGTACAACAATCTGTAATTTTCACTACAATATTAGATGCGCTTACCCTGTACTAAAGATAAGATACTTACGCCTCTATAGAAGAGTTTTTTCTATCTTGTCTAGCTCTATTTTCATGATTGTTATTCGGTTGTTACAATAGCTCAATAAAAGAATATTTTCGTTAGCTTTACCCTAATAAAATATATTCATTGTTTAACAGCTCAATTGCTTTTGTATTATTTCATTATGTATTTAGGTTGTTTACTAACTAGTAAATTACACATCAAAACTCACCACGATCCCTCTCTTTAATAAGAAGATAATAAGTAAAGCATAGCTTTATTAGTGTAAAGCTTACCTTACTATACTGAGAAACTTTATAACATTTTAAATATCCTGACACAGGGAGAATATTTTAATTTTATAGCAAGGATAGCTAGATAGACGTAGCATTGATATCAGTTGTGATTTCTAAAACAAATTACAACTGATATCAATGCTATAGCCCCATGCCAGAGTCTTTCTAAGATTTAGTCCCTTTTAAATTACATAAATCTAAGATTAGTGCTATTCAGTGAATAACATTAATGAATTAACTATTATTTATTTATGATTATATGACCCCCTCAGAAACAGTGTAACTAACATAATTATCAATATATATAATATTAGAATGCATTATAAAAATATCCTGATATTATCCATTTTGTCTAGTATGATGACAGAATAAGTTTATACATTTATCATTTCTATAACATCTAAATATACAGCTTTGAATAATCTCATTAACATAGCTAATCAATTCAAGCCCAATGGCAGCATTACTAACATCCAAGAATTTGGACATGGTAACATTAACCATACCTTTCTAGTTAGCTTGCAAAATTACTCTACGTAAGCACTTTATCCTGCAACGCAATCAACACCCTAGTCTTCCTTCAACCGGAATTGGTGATGCAAAACATGACTATCTTGACC
>CBZS010000189.1 GCA_000613065.1 Richelia intracellularis
ACGATTATTGAATCTTTGATTGCTCTTGTAGTTGTTTCTATTTTAATGGTAGCGATCGCGCCAGTGATTGTATTTTCCACTGCAACTCGTGTCCAATCCAGACGCATTGAACTTGCCATCCAAGCCGCAAAAGCATATATAGAAGGCGTGCGAACAGGTACAATTTCTGTCTCAGATGCAGCTTTTGAAGTAGATAAAGATACATATGATGACATAAGTAAATTTCCTACACCAGCAGTAGGAAATCTAACCTGTGCAACGAATAATGCTTACTGTGCTCAACCAACTACCAATTTATACTGTATAGATGGCGATGGAGGTGGTTGTACCACAGGTAGTAACAAAGATTTCCTTATCCAAGCCTTCCGTTATAGTAAAGCTTCTACCGATTCCACTACCGGCTATTTATTAGGAGTAAGAGTTTATCGTTCAGATGGCTTTACTAATGATGGTAACTTGGAAAAAGCACCTGCAACGCAAGGCGCTGTAACTTCTGGGCTTGGTGAGAAGAAAACACCCTTAGTAGAAATAAATACAGAGATCAGTAGTAACACAGATTCATTTAATGATTTGTGTAAGCGCTTGGAAGATAACACTAAAACAGATACAAATTCAACTTGTACCTAAGTTATTTTAGATTGGTTTTTGGACTATGAAATATGCGTGGCGAATGGGCATAGAAATATCCCTAGCCTAATTTTGATTCGAGGTGAACATAATAAATATTAAATTGTTGAATAATTTATAAACTTGATAAAATAAGTTTCTACCGCAAAAATTTAAAATGAGTCCTATTAAATTTCTACAAAAAAAACAAATTAAAGTACCCAAAGTAATTCTAAACTCTGGCTTTACCATGACAGAATTACTCGTGGCTACTATTATGTCAGTTTTAGTAATAACGCCATTACTAGGTTTTATGGTAAATGTCTTAAATACAGACCGTCAAGAGCAAGCCAAAGCAAGTTCTGAACAAGAAATTCAAACTGGGATAGATTATATTGCCCGAGATTTACAACAGGCAATTTATATTTACGATGCAGTTGGTATAGACGCAATTAAGGATCAGTTGCCTAGTAAAGATAGTACAGATAGGGTTCCTGTGCTTGTGTTTTGGAAGCGTGAGTTCCTCGATGATGTACTACCCGCAGCTGATGGCAATCAAGATGATACTTTTGTTTACTCCCTAGTTGCCTACTATTTAATCAAGGATAATAATGCTACTTGGTCTAATGGTGCTCGCATTGCTCGATGGCAAATTAGGGATGGGGTAAAGGCTAGCGGTTTTACAGTAGATAACAATAATCAACAAGTTGCCAATGGTGTTGACTGTGCAGGATATGAAGAAAAATATATTCAAAATTATTGTCCCAGTACAGGTTATGCTCCCTTTAACCTAGAAGGAGTGGGAACTATACAAGACAAGATGAATAGCTGGAAAAGACTTAGTTCTTACACAACAACCGATGCAAATAATACAACTACGACTAATGTCAACTATAGTAATTCTCCCATGGTATTGGTAGATTACATTGACCAGACTACAACCGCGAATGGTCCTCCTGCTGCAAACACCTGTACTACGGGCTCAAAAGTTCCACCTGCGAGCTTTAGTAGTAGAGATACAGCTCAAATGACCAGTTTTTATGCTTGCATTGATACAGCTAATACTGCTGCACAAGTATTTCTGCGAGGAAATTCCTTAGCTAGGCTGCAAAAGAATGACCTTGATTACAGCAATAATAAGAAAAATTATTTTCCAGAGGCTAGTATACGAGTGCAAGGAAGAGGGTTCTTGTTTACAGAGTAAATAGAGTTGGTTCATTCAGCCAATCCGTCAGGGACTATAAGTCCTCTAAACAGGACTGCCATGTTCTCCGGAATAACTTATTGGATAAAAATAACCAATAAAGAAAGGGGTTGAGGGGTGGTTTTGAAGCTTACATTTAATTATGCCTAGCTATAAGACTTTTACATTTAAATAATGAACTAAACAATAAATAAAAATATTGCCATAAAAATTCAAAATAACTAGCTACTTAACCATGGATTATTCCAGATAAAATTATTTTTTGACAAATTACTCAATTGGATAAACATCTACAACTTATATGAATAGAAATACTTGGGCAAAGTTATTGAATTCATCAGACAATGGTTTTACTTTACTAGAAATTTTAGTAGTAATATTCATGGTCAGTGTTTTAGCTGCGAACGCAGCACCTAGTTGGCTTGCATTTGTGAAAAACCAACAACTAAATAAGGCTAATGAATTAGTTTTTGCTGCTTTACAAGAAGCACAACGAGAAGCGAAAAAAGATAAACGTAATTATAGTGTGAGTTTTCGCTTAAACAATGGTGTTTACGAATATTCTGTGGATTCTGGTACTAACAGTTGGAAAAATTTCACCCAGGAATTGGGGATTCCATCAGGAGAAATTATTGTGGGTACAAACTTGAATACAGCTAATACTGTCACAAATCCTGCGACAGTTGTTTTTAACAATTTGAATACAACCAAGACAGTGACTTTTGACCAAATGGGTGCTTTGGCTTTGAATAATCCTAGTACAGTAATAAAAATTGTGGTAGCCATTCCCCAATCTACTAATTCCACTACACCAAGCAATAATAAGCGATGTGCTATCGTAGAAAGTTTGCTGGGTGGAATGCGAAGTGCAAAAGATGATGAATGTAATTAATGAATTAATTCCGACTCATCTGTTGATATTTCGCGTTTCCAGAATTTTAATGGCTTGAGATCTAGAATAGGAAAACACTACAATAAGCTGCGTAAAACTTGGGGAAAAACCATGGAAGCGACGAAGATACCTCCTTCTAAGACCTTCAAAAAATTAGAAGAACGATTGCGTAGTTTAGTGGGTAAAGCTATCCGCGATTACAATATGATTGAAGATGGCGATCGCGTGATGGTTTGTCTTTCTGGTGGTAAAGACTCCTACACTATGCTCGATATGTTATTGAGCTTACAGCGTCGTGCTCCTATTAATTTTGACATCCTTGCAGTTAATTTAGACCAAAAACAGCCAGATTTCCCCGAACAAGTCCTACCGGAATATTTAGCATCACTGGGAGTAACTTACCGAATTGTTGAGGAAAATACTTACAGTATTGTCAAAAATGTAATTCCTGAAGGGAAAACCATGTGTGGTTTATGTTCCCGTTTGCGTCGTGGTATCCTCTATCGGGTTGCTACACAGGAAGGTGCAACCAAAATAGCCTTGGGACACCATCGAGATGATATGGTGGAAACCCTATTCTTGAATATGTTTCATGGCGGTAAACTCAAAGCCATGCCCCCTAAGCTACTCAATGATGGTGGAAAACATATAGTCATTAGACCTTTAGCTTATTGTCCTGAGCATGATATTCAACGTTACGCACATATGAAAAAATTCCCAATCATTCCTTGTAATATCTGCGGTTCCCAAGAAAATTTGCAACGGGTACAAATTAAGCAAATGCTGCAAGTTTGGGAAAAGGAATCTCCCGGTAGAGTTGATAATTTATTTCGCAGTCTGCAAAATGTTACTCCCTCCCATCTTGCGGATACTCAATTATTTGATTTTACGAACTTGGGGAGTTAGGAATTATTCTGCCGTAGTTGCAAATAAGGTATGACAAGATACAAAACGTAACTCCCAAACTGGAGAAGTAGAACAATTCGAATCCTATTTAGCCCGTTTGGGATTTAATGAAGGGGCGTTGCTGAATTAGGGGATGATTTCACTAAATTTTCAACGAGTTCTCAATGGTTTCAAACGCTAATTCATCCCGCACTTATGCAACGCCTGCTAATGTTGCAGATTTTAAGGCACCAATCTCTAACTGCATTGCTAGCGCTAATACTGATAAACAGAAGAAGTTAAACAGCTTATTGACTCTCGAGTTTCAGACATTTCAAAAAGTCCAAGTTTTACCCGTTTAAAGTATAGCAATATATTCCTTGAAACTAGCACGACGACGCATATGAGCTAGACCCTGATGCTCTAATTGACGAACCCGTTCTCGACTCAAATTCAACCGTTGGCCAACTTTCGCCAAAGACATTTCATTCCCATCATTTAACCCAAAGCGTAAGGTTAAAACCTCTCGCTGTTGAGGTGTGAGTTCAGCCATCATAGTGTTTAAGTCTTGGCGCAACAACTCCTGAATTGTATAGTATTCGGGAGATGGACCATCATCTTCCAACATTTCTTGCAATTGAGTATCTTGATTATCCCCAACTCGCACATCTAAAGAGACTGGTTGACGTGCCATATTCAGATATTCCCGAATCTGAGCAGTCTCTAACTCCAGTTCTTTGGCAATTTCCGCAGGAGAAGGAGAACGACCAAGCTTTTGAGCCAATTCTCGCTGCACTTTTTTAATTTTATTCAGTTTCTCGGTAATATGGATTGGTAAGCGGATAGTACGTCCTTGTTGTGCGACCGCTCGCGTAATTGCTTGACGAATCCACCAGTAACCATAGGTCGAGAATTTATAACCCCTTGTAGGATCGAATTTCTCTACACCCCGTTCTAATCCTAAAGTACCCTCCTGGATTAAATCCAAGAACTCCATATTCCGCTTCTGGTACTTTTTAGCGATCGCAACCACTAGGCGCAAGTTGCCTTCGATCATCTTTTGTTTCGCTCGTTTGCCCTGGTTGACAATCTGTTTAACCTCTGTATCGGACAGGTTAACTTTTTCAGACCATTCTTGTAAGTTGGGTTCACGTTGCCATTGTTTTGCTAAAGCATCTTTAGCATCTAGCAACTTCATCATTTGTTTTACCTGCTTTCCATAGACAATTTCTTCTTCCCTAGTCAGCAGGGGTACACGACCAATTTCCCGCAGATAGGTTCGCACCATATCAGCGGTGAACTTGGTGTTTAGGTTTTCAGTTTGCATATTAACAGTAGGCATTGGTGCGTTGTCCTCTACTCCGTAAACATGATGAGTTTTTCAGATAAAACGGATTGGGAAAGGTTTTATAAGTTTTGCGTAAATTCTTAAATCTCCAAAGGCACTCTCCTTAAATATAAATTTTTGAGACTGCAAGGCCCAGAGATATGTTCCCCCACATCTCTATTCCCTACGTATATATGTATTAATGGCGTTGCTGAATCAGGGGATGATTTCACTCAATTCTCAACGATTTATCAATGGTTTCAAAAGCTAATTCATCCCGCACTTATGCAACGCCGTATTAATTACTCAGTTTTCCACTCAATTTTCGATATTTTTTTATTCTCAATCGCAAGCTATCGTAGTTAAATATGAAGTCAGTATGAGTTTTGCTTATTTCATATTACGACAAATTTTTGTGGGAGTAAAGTATTTTAGATAAATAGTATAATCATACTACATATTTATCTTTTTTTATTAAAAATAAAATTATTGTCAGTACACCATATATATGGTGACGTTAAACACCCCCTTTGAGGTTGCCGAAACTAGAGTAATATCCGAACTCATTAGGGATATTGATGGGTTGATGCCACGACCAAAATAGTTTGGGTGCGACTCTTTTGGTCGTACAGAGTACGATATAAGAATAATAAATGACAAGTCAACTACAGTAGTATTGACAGCCAAAAATGTACTTGATGGAATTGGCTTGTAAAAAGTGAAAAAACAGGAACAGTTCCACACCCTATGCAAGGATCTACATCAAATCAAGGTATGTTTTGCTCACAAGCACGAGAACTATTTGAACAGATAGTTAGTTGGTTAGACTCAGACAGCATTTGTGGGTTAGAACACTCCCACATAGAGAGTAAGTAACTTGAGAATGGATACGAACTATTGAGACGGTTGTTACAAACAAAGATATTTTGATAAACGCAGTCAAGATGAAATATAGGGAGAGTGTGCAGGCACAGACTCAGTAAACAGAACACACAAGACAAAATTGTCGCGGAAATTGACCACATTATTTGGCACAGTAATTGCCAATAGAATCGGTTATGGAAGAAGAAAGATAAATACGCTATTTCCTTTGGATGGGGAGTTTTATCTACCAGCACAGCAATATTCTCATGGACTAAGACAGCGATGTTATCCATGTGATTGAGTATTTGTGGAAAGCTGCATTTGTCTTTTATTCTCAGACTTCAACACAGGCAGAAGCTTGGGTGAGCAAACGTTTACAGCTTATCCTTGAAGGTAAATCAAGTTCTGTTGCCCCAGGTATGCGCCGGAGTGCGACTTTACCCAAACTCACCTCCCAAGAACGTAAACCCGTGGATACCTGTGCTAGATATTTACTTAACAATGCCAAATACCTCAAATATTATGACGATTACTTAAAAGCTGGATTCCCCATCGCCACGGGGGTCATTGAGGGTGCTTGTCGCTACCTGATTAAAGACAGGATGGATCTCACTGGGGCTAGATGAACCATGAGGGGTGCTGAGGCTGTTTTACCCCTGGGTTCTTTATACATCAGTGGCGATTGGGATGAGTATTGGCAGTTTCATCTACAACAAGAACATAAACCCAATCACCTGGCTTTGTACTCTAGTGGTATTCCTTTGCTCAAGCAAGTTCTCAAAGCTCGTTGTTCTACTACCCGTCCACGTCTTCCAATACCTATCTAAGTTCCACTCCCCGCCTTACTAAAAGAGTCGCACCCAATTGATTTTGCGGAATTAGGGATTAATGACTTGTAGTTAATATATTTCGCTTACAGTGATGGTTAAACAGGAATGATCACTATCTATTTTTAGATTCTTAGGAATCGGATAATATTGCAAATAGCAATAAAACACCCAAGTTTATTTGGCATTACTTAGGATCTATTTTTCTGCTTTATGGTGAATAAATATTACAGATCTGTGTATATCAACAGAGGATATTTCTTGTTCGTAAAAAGCAGTGACCATAATTTTACGCTTAAAGCATATGTGTGTAATAAGACATACGTAGAATTATTGGAAAATGACTTATAGTCGATTTAGCTTCTTACTGTAATAGCTTTTTTACGATCTAAGACTAATAAATATCTATATTAAAGCATCTTATGGTGATTTTAGAAAGCTTTTCTTCTGTGCGCATCATATTTTGTTGCCATAAGACAATTATTTAGCCACAAAGCTGACTAGAATTTATCTCTCATTCCCCGCAACCGAGCAAAAGTTTGTACTGCATCTTGGCTCTTAGTGGCTAGTTGCACAGTCGGTTGTGAATAGCGTAAAAAGGGATTAGTACATTTTTCTATTCCTAACACAGAAGGTATTGTCGCTTCTCCTCGTTGACGGACAGCTTGTACTTCTATGTAACGTTTCTGTAATTCAGTATTCTCTCGATCTACGGTCAGGGCAAACTGGAGATTTTTGAGTGTGTATTCGTGGGCACACCATATTCTTGTACTATCTGGTAGAGTAGCCAACTTTTGTAAAGAGTCTACCATTTGCTGCGGTGTACCTTCAAATAGTCGCCCACATCCTCCTGCAAATAGAGTATCTCCACAAAATAATTCTCCCACCTCTCCTGTTTTTTCTGGGGGGAAATAGTAGGCAATATGAGCACGAGTATGCCCAGGAACAAAAATTACTTCACCCATTCTATCTGCAAACTGGACGCGATCGCCTGATTGTAAAAATACCTGTTGTCCTGGTATTCTCCCCCTATCCTCAGCACCACCATATACTTTGACTCCAGGGAATTTCTCTATTAACTGGAGATTTGCCCCTATATGATCGTAATGATGATGGGTATTAAAGATTGCCACCAATTTTGCTGATAAGCGATCGATTTGCTGCAAAACTGGATCTGCTTGTGCTGGATCTATTACCGCAGCAACATTTTGTGTTTTGTCATACAACACAAAAATATAGTTATCTGAGAGTGCATGAAGGCGAATTATTTGCATAACAATGAACCTCCTCAAAAGTATTAGAGCTGTTGGGAAATAACTCAGGGTAAGGATGAAATTTAGTCACCGGTCGTTTGTGAAGTTTGTTTTATCCTGCCATCAAGTAAAAGTTCCATAATCCAGCAGCAGTGAGCATTAAACGATCATCAAAATCAGAGATTCGATTGCGATAAACTGTACTCACTCCATCATAGCGTTTCACTCCGGCAAAAGCGTTCTCACAAACTACACGCGATTGACTCAACTCTCGATTTTCATCCTTTTGCTCTTGGGTCAATTCGCCACCTTTTGGTTTCTTGTGGAGGATACTCACATCTTGCACCTGGAAAGATTGATGTCAAAACCACAACTACGTGCAAGAGGAATTAATCGCTCGATGTCAAGTAAAAGAAGAGACACAACTATTTGAGTCAAAAATAATTCTCTTGCAGTTTGTGCAACCTCACCTCAGTCTGGTGGAAATGGTAACTGAGCTGATAAATCACTCCAGTGAGCTATAAAGGAAGCAATTTTTGAAAGAATAAGCCAGCGATAAACTCCAAGTAGGGTCCCTTGACCAAATCGGTGTAGGTCAAAACGGTGTTTAGCGCTTTTAAACCACCCTTCTATCTGCCATCTTCGTTTACCCCACCATTTAATGGTGCTAGCTTTCAAGGGTCTGGTAGACAAAACGGCATTGCTGAATCAGGGGATGATTTCACTAAATTTTCAACGATTTATCAATGGTTTCAAACGCTAATGCATCCCGCACTTATGCAACGCCCTTGCGTTTTAGAAATCACTTACTTACACTGTATCCAAACATTTTTTATAAAGTCTCATTTAATACTCTTTACTTGCCTTTTAAGAGGGCACCTCGATTAATCAAGTCTTAGGTAATCTGAGGGGGTTCGAAGAACTACAAGAAAGTGAAGTTGGGCAAAAAATAGCTCAACCGGAACGATTTCTAGTTGAAATCTGGCTCAATAGAGCCAATTTAGACGCAATTATCCCACAGCTTTAGGATTTTTATCCTCCCAAAATGCATAACGTTTGAAGTTGTAGACTAAATTCTTCACTCCAATAGTCGCCTTGACTGACTGATTACCAATGGAACCCATTAACTTGCCTCCCATTTCATTAACCCAGTGACCAAAAACCTGTTCGACATGATCTCAATTATTTCCTGATAAATAAAAAAACTCAGCAAAAAACAAAGGGTATTTCAAATACATAAATTATCTTTAACAATTTTTTCTTATAATTTGTAATAATTCTGGATGGATATAAATTCTGTTTGGCAAGCAGATTAATCGCTAAAAAAAATCTTATAGTTCGCTTAGTTCTGATTTATAACTCTTCTCGTTCTTCACTTTTCTCTGCTTCCATTTTATAAAAATTATGATTGTCTTTTGACTAAACTTCAATAATTATAATTTCTTTGAATTCCTTAATTTTAAACTTTTTCTTTATTTTAGTTTATAACGCCTTTTTTATGCCCTTGAAAAATATTATTTTTTCAAGTTTTTATTTTTATTTTTTTAGCTTTTTGTTTAGCTTATCTAAATCACTATCTTTTCTTTCTTGACTTTCTACTCTTAGCCAGTTTTGTTTAATGCCACCGTAACTTACTATTTCTGACTTCCACTTGTATCAGTCTAGATTTAAAGCTGCTCTTATCTTTTTATCTTTTGCATCTATCTCCTGTATCTCTACAGACGGAACTAATTCTTGTGCTTTATTAATTGTCATCGGTACTCGACTTATCCATTTTATATGCTGAATTCATTTGAGATTTTCTTAGCTATATAATTAATGCACTATCGCAGACCATAATACTGTCAAAAACTATTTGTTTTTTAAACTCTACTAAAATTTGACCAAATACTGCTTTATCTGATTCATTGCCATCTCCTCCTCTCATTAATAATGGTATATCTCCATCACTACTCGTAATTAAATCTAAAACGCATTACTTTAAATCCGGTTTATGGTCAGGGGAATATCCTTTAGTTATAATTATTGGTCTTACTCTAGTAATTTATTCTTTTTCATTCACATCATCATCTTCATATTCTTCATGTAGATGAAATGATGTTGAATCAAGATGTGAATATTTTCTATCTATATTAAATTTATTAATTACTGATAAGACTATTTATAGAAACAGGTTCCTTAATCCGTATTGATATAATTTATACATGACTATTCAAAATTTATCATTATTGAAATAATCTCTTTCCACGTCTTATCATAAGAACATTTTCATCTCTTTATCATAAAAAAATGACGGAATAAATATACAGGTCTTGAGACAAATCCCAATTCATTAATTAAAATAGGTTTGACTAATATACCCGATGCAATATTCTCACGAGAATCTATTCTTCGTTTATAATTAATTCTTTCAACTATTCCTATTTCATCAATTAACCCTGCTACTATTCCTAAGTATTCGATATTTTTAATTTCTGTATTTTCTATGGGAGACATTTTTCACCCTGAAATATTTTCAGCATTTTGATTGTCTCACTTGGATTGAACCAATATATATTTAGTTTTATCAAAAGCTTGTAATCAATTTTTTCTAAGAGGATGTTTTAAAAGTCGAAGTGAGTTACAAATCATGCAAGTCGCCTGACCATGATACGTGTCATTGCAATATAAATTAAAGTCTCAGAAGTTTCAGGTAGCCTTTCATAGTCCTTACTTAATTTTCTACACCAATTGAGCCACCCGAAAGTTCGTTGTACAACCCAAGGTTTTGGTAAAAGGGTAAAACCCTTCTTTTCTAAGGGTCTGAGAACCACTTCCACAATCCAACGAAAAACATCGATTATCCAGTGGGCAAAATCTTCCCCCCGATATCCTCCATCCATCCAGATAGATAGTGTGCAGTCTTTTAACTTTATCTTTCATCTGATAAACCTGCCAGAAGGTGCACGTTTAGTTTAGCCCCTGCAGGTTCTGGCACACTTGCAGAAGTAACCAAGACTCGCAAAACTAGCCCTAACAAGTCAACGGTAATAAATCGCTTAGGTCCATGTATTTCTTTTCCTGGGTCGAAACCAACATCCGTAGAAATCATGGTTGCGGTTTCAACTGATTGGCTATCAAAGGCTGCTTCCTATGGACTTGGTTCTCGACTGGCTGCTACCCGAACCCATTGATATAGTTTGTCATGAACCTGAAGCCAAGTACGATCTTTGCCCCATCTTCTGAAATAGCCATAGACTGTAGACCAAGGTGGTAAATCTCCTGGTAATGCCCGCCATGTACATCCTTGACACAGTACGTATCAAATCGCGTTTACTACTGGGTACATACATGTTGTTGTACGTGGACGACCACCTGGTTTTGCCTCTGGAAACAGCAGTGGGATTAACTCCCACTGTTCCGACGTTAAATTGCTAGGATAATTCTTAGTCATTTGCTCACGGGGTGCTGTTTTCTATAATTCTCAGCATATGCCTTGTGAGCTTTTTTATGAGACCTCCCACCTTTTAAAACATCCTCTAAGCAATCCAAGCTTCAACTACTTCCGGAGCGCAGGTTTATTTCTAAAGGCTAATTTACTGAATATTCTATGTATTATTATTTACTTATAATCGGAAATAACTATGTAGATTTTTGTGCTACATTTTGAAGTGGGGAATGTGGGTTAGTAAATATTCCGCGCATATATAGTGCAAAACCAGAGAGTGGCGATAGATAGGTATTAGGGCGGCACAAAGCGCAAAAAAACTAGAACGGCAAAATGAGGGCGCTCGCCGACACCGATGTCCGCGTTTCACCGGGCAAATGATCAATGCGCGATCACCGATGAAGGGAGCGCATAGTGCGTGCAACTTCGTGCAATTACTGGTGGTTGGTGATTGGGGAACGCTACTCTTGAGCCGCGCATATTTGCGCTGGAGAATGTCTGGACTTACAAAAACCCCCGTGCGTGCCTTCCAAGTAATCCTGGATGCCCGTGACAGATTAATGTTCTGGGCAGTGCCGATAATTGCGGAACCCTTGCCAGCTCCGGAGAACGCAAAAGTCGGGGGATGGTGGAGCGTAATGTATGACCTGGCGGAGAATCTGGAAACAGTGAAATTCTCAGAGATCCCTCCATATTGGTAGAACAAAACCGGGCGCAACTTAGCCGAGATTGCCTCTGACGAACCCGTCTCCACATTTACGCGCTCACTATTTTGCAGTCGCGCCGGAATTTATCAAGCGGTGGCTTGATAGGGCGGAAGTATTGAGTTTACGTGATGTATCCCATAGAGAATCATTTAGTGGTCTACCCCTATGCGGTACACCGAAGCGGCGGCGAGGACTATGTTCACAAATAGTGATTCTCACTACGCCTAAAAATTCGGCGTTGCATAAGTGCGGGATGAATTAGGGTTTGAAACCATTGATCAATCCTTGAAAATTTAGTGAAATCATCCCCTGATTCAGCAACGCCCAAAAAATAATTTAGATATTTAACTTTTAGAACCTAATCAATTAGGTCTAGCTAAATTTTTAAACTTGGTATAATGTGGGTCGAATAATAGTTTTACTGTACCCGTTGGACCATTACGGTGTTTAGCAATAATCACTTCTGCAATGCCGCGGTCGGGACTGTCGCTATTATAATAATCATCACGGTAAAGCATAATTACCAAATCTGCATCCTGTTCAATACTTCCGCTTTCCCTCAAGTCTGATAACATGGGACGCTTGTTTGTACGGGCTTCTACTCCACGACTTAACTGAGAAAGAGCAATCACCGGCGCACTTAATTCTCTGGCTAAACCTTTAATACTGCGGGTAATCCTTGATAATTCCTGAACACGATTGTCTCCTGCACCTTCCATTAATTGTAAATAATCGATAATTACTAACCCTAATTCTGTTCCCACTTCTGCTTGTAACCTGCGTGCTTGAGAACGGATTTCTGTAACTGTAATATTGGGGGTATCGTCAATATAAATGGGCATTTCTGACAACATCCCGATTGCTCTACTTAAGGGTTCCCACTGAGACTGACTGATACGCCCACTACGCAGATATCCGCTTTCAATACCGGCTTCAGCAGCTAATAATCGCTGTACTAACTGTTCTTTAGACATTTCTAAGCTGAAAATTGCCACGGGGAGTTTGTATAAGGTAGTGATATTATGGGCTAAGTTCAAGCAGAATGCAGTTTTTCCCATTGAGGGTCTACCGGCTACGATAACTAAATCAGAACGCTGAAAACCATTGGTCATGGCATCTAAGTCATAAAAGCCACAAGGAATTCCCGGTAATGCTACCCCTTCATGGCGTTCTTCAATGTCCTGAAATGTATTAATTAAAGTATCAGCAATATGAACTAAACCCGACTGGGGACGCTCTTGGGCGATATTAAAAACCTTTTGTTCAGCCTTATCTAAAACCTGTGGTAGTTCTGTCTCTGTCTCATAACCCAATTGGACAATTTCATTCCCGGCTTTAATTAATTTGCGCCGCAGGAATTTTTCGATTACTAAGTGAGATAAAGCATCAATATTAACAGCAGATACAGTACAATCCACCAAATAGGCTAGTTTCGTTCTACCTCCTACCTTTGCTAGCAGATCGTTGTCTGTTAACCAATTGGTTACAGAGAGCAAATCTGTGGGTTGTCCCTGGGCATGTAGTCTTAATGCTGCTTGATAAATGTCCCTGTGGGCACTAATATAAAATGCCTCACCTATCAAGCGATCGCTAACTCTACCGATTGCCTCCGGGTCGAGTAGAATACCTCCCAATATAGCTTCTTCTACTTCAATATTTTGAGGTGGTAAGCGATCGCTACCATTACCTTGAAAGCTAAGTTCGTCAGACATGAAAGATTCGCTGGGTCTGTGAGCATAAGTAGTTAACTTATAACCCAAATTACTAACTTTAAATTATCTAATTACTTTGGGTGCGACTCTTTTGGTAGTACGGAGTATGATATAAGAATAATAAATGACAAGTCAAGCAGACTAGTATTGACAGCCAAAAATGTACTTGATGGAATTGGCTTGTAAAAAGTGAAAAAACAGGAACAGTTCCACACCCTATCCAAGCATCTATATGAAATCAAGGTATGTTTTGGTCACAAGCGCGAGAACTATTTGAACAGATAGTTAGTTGGTTAGACTCAGAGAACATTTGTGGTTTAGAACACTCCCAGATAGAGAGTAAGTTACTTGACAATGAATACTAACTATTGAGACGGTTGTTACAAACAAAGATATTTTGATAAACGCACTCAAGATGAAATAGAGGGAGAGTGTGCAGGCACAGACTCAGTAAACAGAACACACAAGAAAAAATTGTCGCGGAAATTGACCACATTATTAGGCACAGTAATCGCCAATAGAATCGGTTATGGAGGAAGAAAGATAAATACCCTATTTCCTTTGGATGGGGAGTTTAATCTACCAGCACAGCAATATTCTCTCTCATGGACTAAGACAGGGATATTATCCATGTGATTGAGTATTTGTGGAAAGCTGCATTTGTCTTTTATTCTC
>CBZS010000190.1 GCA_000613065.1 Richelia intracellularis
AAAAATAGAGATGAGTTAGAAATAATTCAATTGATATAACAATAAGACCTATCTGGTGAAAGATAAATTCAAATTTATAAAGTTTAAAGTCACTTTTGAAATTCATTATTTAAATAAATTATGAAAAAAATACAAGTTAAATGAAAATTGAATATTAATTCATACAAAACCAGGAGAAAATATTTGTGATTATGCTAAGCCCAACAAAAAAATCTAAAAAATTAGCATCTAAAAAATTAGCAAGGTTAGAAATAAAAAATTTACAATATATAGTATCAACAAAAACTAATATTAAAAAAGTTATTAACCTATGAAAATTTTCAAAAATATATATTTATATCAATCAACTTAAATTAGTAGAATAAATGTTGATAAATATAACTATAAAATGTCTTATCATCTATTTATTTCTCATAAAAGATACATATAATATTTTTAAGAAAAAAAGAGCAACAAATAATGGATAAAAATAAATATTTAATCCCTTTACAAATAGGCGTAATAACAATTTCTGATACTCGAACTGAAAATAATGACAAATCTGGAAAAATATTAGTTGATAATTTAAATTCTGTAGGACATAATTTAGTAAAAAAAGTAATCTATCCAGATAATATTTATCAGATTCGTGCAGTTATATCTCAGTGGATTGCTGATGATACTATTCAAGTTATTTTAACAACTGGTGGTACAGGAGTTACTGGACGTGACGGTACACCAGAAGCAATAAAACCTTTATTAGATAAAGAGATTGAAGGATTTGGCGAAATTTTTCGAATGATTTCCTATCAAAAGATAAAAACATCTACAATTCAATCTCGTTGTTTAGCTGGTGTTGCTAATGGAACTTATATATTTTGTTTACCCGGTTCTTGTAGTGCTTGTAAAACAGGATGGGAAATAATTAAAGAACAACTCGATTCTCGAAATATGCCTTGTAATTTAGCTCAATTAATTCCTCGCTTAATGGAAAAAAATTGATGATAAAATGCAAAAATAATACTAATTGTTAAGATAACATACAAAAAAAATATCAAATTTGAAAAAATATTAAATGATACAATAATCTAAACTAGAATTAGTGTATCATTGTTAGTGATATATTCTTTATTATATTAAATATAATAAAAAATATATTAGAACAATTCAATTAGTATATTTAAATAATTTCTAAAAAAATAATTTCCAAAAAAAAGTAAAATATAATATTGATGAGAAAAAACAGTAGCAAATACTCTTAAAGCATGCAAAAACCTAGGAGAAAAAAATGAAAATAGTTAACAAAA
>CBZS010000191.1 GCA_000613065.1 Richelia intracellularis
CAATTACACTAATAGTTAACTGCTGTTTTAAATCATTTATTGTGCGAGTCAATAAAGTAGTTTTCCCTGATCCAGGAGAACTCATTAGGTTTAGGGCAATGATATTACGTCCTTTCAACCAACTACGATTTTGAACGGCAATTGAATTATTTTTAGCTAAGATATCCTCTTCTAGAGATATAGTATTACCATGAAGGTTGGCATAATTTTTTGATCTTTCGTGGTTATGTTCCTGACTATTTTCATGATTCTGATTGTGTGTAATCACTCTTCCATCAGGTAAGGTATGAGTATGATGGTGGGTATTTATATTGTTATGAATTGCTATTTCTACACCAGTTTCAGGATTAATAATTTTGGTATTATTGTCACCAGAACAACCACAAGTTACACACATAATTATTCTATCTCTATTTCCTTTATTTTTAATTCTTCCCCAGCTATTAAATCTAATTGTGTACTTCCACAATAACATCTGCCAAAAGGCTGCTCTAGGGGAATCTCAGCACCACATTGACAACATTTACCCAATCCTGGAATCTCGACTATTTCTAATTTTGCTCCCGCTAAAACAGTACCTTGGGAACACACATCAAAACAGAAACGTACCGCATCAGGCATAATCGCTGAAAGTTTACCTATTTCTAACAATACCCTCTGTACCTTTGCGCCTTGAGCATGCTCAGATACGATCGCTACAATATTTTGAGTAATACCTAATTCATGCATAATCAATTTTAGATTTTAAATTTTAGATTCTGGATTGATTATGTTTTATATGTCTTTGTCTCTGTTTAACAAATTCTTGGTAATTGATCCCCTACTAACATATCCACAAAACGCTCAGAACCAAAAATAGTTTTGAGCGTTACCATACCAGGAGGATTAGCGATCGCATTACCAATTATGCAGGCATATTTGCCCGCAGGATGGGCTTGCATTGCCGACAGAACCGTTTTTGAGTACTCCTGTGGTACTACTACTACTAACTTACCTTCATTGGCTAAAT
>CBZS010000192.1 GCA_000613065.1 Richelia intracellularis
AATTTTTTTGTACAACAGAACTTGGCTTTATGGTCAGGTCTGTGTTTTGATTTTGATAACGTAGGGTGAAAAATTTTGCTAAATCAATCCTGAGAGGATGTTTTAAAAGTCGAAGTGAGTTACAAATCATGCAAGTCGCCTGACCATGATACGTATCATTGCAATATAGATTAAAGTATCAGAAGTTTCAGGTAGCCTTTCATAGTCCTTACTTAATCTTCTACACCAATTGAGCCACCGGAAAGTTCGTTGTACAACCCAAGGTTTTGGTAAAAGGGTAAAACCCTTCTTTTCTAAGGGTCTGAGAACCACTTCCACAATCCAACGAAAAACATCGATTATCCAGTGGGCAAAATCTTCCCCCCGATATGCTCCATCCATCCAGATAGTGTGCAGTCTTGTAACTTTATCTTTCATCTGATAAACCTGCCAGAACGTGCAGGGGCTAAACGTGCACGTTCTGGCACACTTGCAGAAGTAACCAAGATTCGCAAAACTAGCCCTAACAAGTCAACCGTAATAAATCCCTTACGTCCATGTATTTGTTTTCCTGGGTGGAAACCAACATCCGTACAAATTATGGTTGCGGTTTCAACTGATTGGCTATCAAAGGCTGCTTCCGATAGACTTGGTTTCGACTGGCTGCTACCCTAACCCATTCATATAGTTTGTCATGAACGAACCTGAAGCCAAGTACGGTCTTTGCCCCATCTTCTGAAATATCCATAGACTGTAGAACAAGGTGGTAAATCTCCTGGTAATGCCCGCCATGTAAATCCTTGACACAGTACGTATCAAATCCCCTTTACTACTGCGTACATACATGTTGTTCTACGTGGACGACCACCTGGTTTTGCCTCTGGAAACATTTCTGCGATTAACTCCCACTGTTTCCACGTTAAATTGCTAGGATAATTCTTAGTCATTTGCTCACGGGGTGCTGTTTTCTATAATTCTCAGCATATGCCTTGTGAGCTTTTTTATGATACCTCCCACCTTTTAAAACATCCTCTGAGAAATGTCGTAATGGAAGAACAGAGCCTACCAGTACCTACACCTCTATTTGAGGGCTTGTCACCAGAAGCCGTAGAACCAGCATTAACCCACCTTGTAACCCGTAAACATCCTGCTAATCAAGTCATTCTGTTGGAAAATGACTGGGGAGGCTCTGTATATTTTATTATTGATGGATGGGTTAAAATTCGTACATATAATTTAGAGGGGAAAGAAATAACCCTAAATATCCTAGGAAGGGGAGAACTTTTTGGAGAAATGCCGGCTTTGGATGAAGTACCCCATTCTACGGATGTAATTACTTTAACCGCCACTGTAATTGGTAGTGTGCCATCACAAGACTTTGTTAGTTTGTTACAAACAGAGCCTTTAGCCGGAATGAGATTATCACAACTTATGGCTAGACGATTAAGGCAGGTGAATCGGCGATTGCGATTGCGGGAATCCGATAGCCAATCACGGCTTGCAGATACTTTGTTGTTTTTAGCTGAAGGACAAGGTAAGCATGGACAAACAGGTATATTCCTGTGTTAACCCATCGGGAATTGAGTAGGTTAAGTGGTTTAGCCCGAGAAACTGTGACGAGGGTGTTAACGAAGTTGGAAAAAAAGGGGTTGATTGAACGCGAACCAGAAATTATTTGTATTCCCTATCTCTCTGCTTTAGAAAAGATGATAGTCTAACGATTTACCGTGTAAACTCAAGGATAGCCTGATTTGACTTCTTCCCTAACACCTAGCTATGAGTATTTTAGACCCTAATGCCGAAGAACCAGAAGAACGCTTATCCGGAAGTTCGGGAGCATCTTCCCATCAAAACTCAAGTTTACAGGAGGAATTTCGCAAACCTAGACTAAAGGTAGATGCTCCTTTGAGAATGGTAGAGACTGCTTTTTTGGCAAGTACTGCTAGTCTCATTTGGTTTATTAATTTCTACTTTCCCCTAGGTCCTGTGTTACGAATATTTTTCCCCGTTCCCATTGCCCTAGTCTATCTGCGTTGGGGTAAAAGAGCTGCATGGATGGCTGCGGTTGTATCGGGTTTGCTGTTAATGGTGTTAATGGGGCCTACCCGTAGTTTACTGTTTGTTATGCCCTTTGCTTTGATGGGGGTACTATTGGGGGCAACATGGTATCGTCGCGTTTCTTGGCTGATTTCCATCAGTTTAGGGACATTATTGGGGGTTGTAGGGGTATTTTTCCGTATCTGGCTGTTATCTTTACTTTCCGGTGAAGATTTGTGGGTGTATGTAATTAATCAGGTAACAAGTTTTTTGGAATGGGGACTTCTGAGTGTGGGTATGTTAACAACCCCCAGTATCTTCTTAATTCAAATAGGTGCGATTGCTTTAATTGCTTTTAATAATTTTATCTATCTATTTGTTGTACACCTAGCCGCATGGTTATTATTAGACCGTTTAGGTAATCCCATCCCCCGTCCTCCACAATGGGTACAGGTTTTATTGGATTATGAGTAATTAAATAAGGGTTAAACTGACAACTTGCACCATTTTCCATTAGAGCCAGAAGCTCTATATTCTCGTTACCAAACTCAATCTCCTAGTTCTTGCAGTTGGTGTAAGTTATGAATTAAGGGGAAGTAGGGAAAACCCTTGTGGTTATCCAAAGTAGGAGAGAGATATTACAATCCAAAATCGGATGATTCGTATTTACACTCAAATCAGTCAAGGTAAAACATGGATAGACAATTATCGCGGTAATTCGCCCCTATTTGCCTGCGTTTTAGGTTTTACTGCTACTGCTTTGATCCCAGGAATTTCCGCAGCTGGACGCACGCCTCAAGATCGTAAATGTACAGCTTGTGCTGATGCAGAATTCTTATACCATGGCAACTGTGATAAAAAACCCCAATATCCCTTACCACCTCTAATTGCTGGAGCTTCTCCGGTGATGATTTCCCGTGGAGTAGTTGAACCGCTCCGGATTCCGGTTTATTTATTCAATGCAGGTTTACCTGTTATTCCCAGCGTACCGACTATCGATTTGGGTGGTGTAGTAGCTAGATGTTTGACTGGGGGAGCAGCAATGGAAATCGAGAATGTGCAACATCTGCTCAATCAGGGATTGGAATGGGGAGAAAAGTTAGCAAAGGAAAATCACGGATATCTAGTGATTGGAGAGTGTGTTGTGGGGGGAACTACAACCGCTTTAGCTATTTTAACAGGTTTAGGTATTGCGGCAGCAGGAAAGGTTAACAGCAGTCATCCTATTTGCAATCATGACCAAAAATGGCAAGTAGTACAAGCTGGACTCAAAAATATTTCTGAAATTAGTCAAGAAAACACGGATCCCCTACAATTAGTAGCCGCAGTGGGTGATCCTATGCAAATTGTAGTTGCAGGAATGGCGATCGCAGCTAGCCATAGTTGCGGTGTTATATTGGCAGGAGGAACGCAAATGTTGGCAGTATATGCCCTTATCTGTGCGATCGCTCATTTCCATCATCTACCTTGGAATTCACCTAATATCGTTGTGGGTACTACCCGTTGGGTTGCGGAAGATACTACTGGTAGTACTGTAAAATTAGCACAGGTAGTTGCAGCGCACAGCCAAAAATTGGGTGTAGCTCCTCCACCTTTACTTGCCACGGAATTAAGTTTTACTGATTCTCTGTATCCACAACTTCAAGCTTATGAACAGGGCTTTGTTAAAGAAGGTGTAGGTGCAGGAGGAAGTTGTATTGCTGCTTCTCTCAGTTATGGTTGGCAGCAAAGTCAACTTTTAGAAGCCGTTGAATATCAGTTGGAATGTTATCAAAAAAATCATCCAAATTAAAACTTTCGGCGTTGCATAATAAAGGGATGAATTGAGGTGTTCTACTGTGCATTGTCCATACTGCAAGTCTACGAGGATTAGAAAAAATGGGAAACGTCGAGGTAAACAAAATCACATTTGTGTAAATTGCGAACGCCAATTTATAGATATCTATAATCCACCAAAAGGATACTCAAATGAGAACAAACAAGAATGCTTAAAAGCATAGGTTAATAGCTCGGGATTTAGGGCTATTCAACGCCAAAAAGGAGTTCATCACACAACCATAATTAGTTGGGTAAAACAAGTTCGTGAAAAATTGCCAGATGCACCATCAATAGAGGATATCCCAGAAGTTGGAAAAGTGGACGAATTAGAAACTTTCGTCGGTTCAAAAAAAACAAAATTTGGTTGTGGACAGCAGTAGACCATTTCCGCCAAGGAATTTTAGCTTGGGAACTGGGAGACCATAGTGCAGAAACGTTTCAACTTTTGTGGGATATTGTCTACCTCTGGAAGTACTATTTTTATGTCACAGATGGATGGAACCCACATTTGGCAGGTGCGATCGCAAAATGTTGTATTTTGAAGTATGAGTTTTTCCGAATCACCAATCAAAGTACAAGATATTGAGCACTTAGGCATAGTGGCAGGGATTATTGACGAAATGAGTTTGGTTGATTTGTTCAAGCAACTGCTTGGAACTCATCCCCAATAAATAATCAGCCCAGGCCAAGTGGTCAAAGCAATGATTCTCAATGGCTTAGGCTTTATCAGTGCACCACTATATTTATTTGAGAAGTTCTTTTAAGCGATTGCAACGGAACATTTATTGGCAGAGGGAATACAACCAGAAAATTTGAACGATGAACCCTTGGGCAGAGTGTTAGACAAACTATATAATGCAGGATTAACGGAAATTTTTATCTGAGTCCCACTATCAGCAGCAGATAGATTTGGAGTGAAAATGGACAGCTTCCACTTGGATTCAAGTTGATTTCATGTACATGGGGATTATGGAACTGGTACTGATGATGAACCATCAGCACAATCAGGATTAATTACAATTACATATGGTTATTCTAGAGAGCAGCGACCAGATTTGAAACAATTTATCTTTGACTTGATGTGGAGTGGTCATGGAGATATTCCTTTATCTTTAAGAGTTGCACATGGTAATGAAGTCGATTCTGCCATGTTTGGAACACTTATGGCAGATTTGCACAAACAATGGCAAATTGATGCTTTTTTTGTTGCGGATGCAGCCCTTTACACTGAAGAAAATTTGCAGATG
>CBZS010000193.1 GCA_000613065.1 Richelia intracellularis
AGGTAAAAGCCGCTAGACAAAGTAACGGTAATGGCACTCTTATCCATGACCAAGAAGAACCGATCTATGGTAGGCATTATATGCCACGGAAGTTTAAAATTTCTGTGACGGTTCCTGGGGATAATTCTATTGATATATACACCCAAGATTTAAGTCTGGTAGTAATTACAGACGATAAAGGGGAGTTAACAGGATTTAATATCTTTGCTGGTGGGGGTTTAGGTAGAACTCATAATAAAGAGGAAACCTTTGCTAGGGCCGCAGATCTCATTGGTTATGTAACCAAAGAAGACATTTACAATGTAGTCAAAGCCATTGTTGCTACCCAGAGAGATTATGGCGATCGCACAAACCGTCGTCATGCTCGGTTAAAATATTTAATCCATGATTGGGGCGTAGATAAGTTCCGCTCCATGGTAGAAAAGTATTTTGGTAAACCAATAGAACCATCCCAACGATTACCGGAGTTTAAATATCAAGACTTCTTAGGTTGGAATAAGCAAGGGGATGGCAAATTATTTTTCGGCATTTCCATTGATAACGGTCGAGTTAAGGATGAAGATAGCTTTCAATTGAAAACAGCCCTCAGGGAAATTGTACAGCAGTTTAATTTACCCATCCGTCTCACCCCCAGTCAAAACCTTCTGCTGTATGAAATCGCACCAGAAAATAAAGCAGCTATTGAGGAAATTCTCCATCGTTGTGGTATCGTTACTAACCCCAAAGAAATTGAACCCCTGGTAAGATATGCCATGGCTTGTCCGGCTTTACCTACCTGTGGCTTGGCAATTACCGAGTCAGAAAGGGCAATCCCAGGAATTATAGAGAGGATTCGGGCACTATTAAATAAATTGGGGCTGAAGAAAGAGCATTTTGTAATTAGGATGACTGGCTGTCCTAATGGTTGTGCCCGTCCTTATATGGCAGAATTAGGGTTTGTAGGTAGTGCACCAGAGTCTTATCAGGTATGGTTGGGAGGTTCCCCCAATCATACTCGTTTAGCGCAACCCTATACCCAAAAACTACACCATGATGATTTGGAAAAATTCCTAGAACCAATTTTTGTCTTCTTTAAAAAGTCTCGGGAAAAAGGTGAAAGTTTTGGTGATTTTTGCGAACGTGTAGGTTTCGACGCTATACGTGAATTCACTGGTAATTACCAGAATCAAACCGATAGACGTAAAAATACTGGTGGTCATCGTATAACTGTACGCGATGATGTTTACAATCAGTTAAAAGCCACTGCTGGAGTACAGGGTAAATCAATGACAGATCTCTTGGATGCAGCACTCAAGGCTTATTTACAAGCTGAATAGAAGAATATTCACAAGTTAGCCCGTATTTGCGGGCTAAATAACCCTATTAAGAATTAATACTCTTACCAAAATTAAGAGTCTAGATCAACTCTGGGGGAACATCCCAAGTATTTCAATTTGTAGTGCAGAGAGAAGCCCGTTGCGGTGAGGTAATTTCGTCTTAGGAATCTCCCCGATGAACAACTACCGAACCCGTATGAGGGTTCCCCCCGCAGTTGTAGGGACTTTGGGGCATATTGTCTACTTATTAGGAACCAAGATGCTCTCACTGCATCAGGAAAACTACGCCGTTTGATTCAATTTGGGGAGTCTGCCCAACCCTGTGGGCTCCCCGGATTACTCTCCTCTCCGGATTTATCTATGGAAAGGAAAGATTATTTCCCTTAATTCAAGCCCCCTCAATTTTTTAATAGGGAACTGATAACTGAAATGACGAAAAGGTAGTTTTAAATCTGAAACCCTTATCCCGTAGTCAATACATTAAGAAAACCTTTGTGGTAAAAATAGAAGGGATTTTTAGGATTGGTCAAGCAACTTCAAAACTACTCCAGTTTAATGTTTCCACCCGTGTGCTGAAGTAATAACTCCTGATAAGTCAAAGGTAATATCCAGATTCCTAAATATTTAATCAACACTTTCCCTTCCTATTTTATGGCGCAACTGCAACGTATAGCGATCGCACCTTCGCAAATTAGTAACGGACACATTACCCTCACATCACCCCAACAACATTACTTATCTAGGGTATTGCGGTTACAAAATAGTGATCGCTTTATTGCTATGGATGGTATGGGAAAATGGTGGTTGGCGCAGTTGAAGCAGCAGACAGCAGAAATTATCCAGCCTCTGCAAGTAGAAACAGAATTACCAGTTCCTGTTACCCTCATTGCAGCTTTACCCAAGGGTAATGGGTTTGATGATGTTGTACGTTGTTGTACGGAATTAGGAGTAACTTGTATTACTCTTGTCTTGAGTGCTCGCACTCTCCTCAAACCCAGTCCTCAAAAATTAGAGCGCTGGCGTAGAATTTCCCAAGAAGCAGCAGAGCAGTCAGAAAGGGCTTGTATTCCCACGATTCTCGAACCAATGAGTTTTGAGAACGCAGTATTAGAAAATACAGCTAAATATAGTTATATTTGCGAGGGCCGTGGGGACTATCTCCATTTAAAACAGACAGTGTCAGAAAATTTTATTACAGGTGAAATCGCTATCGCCATCGGACCAGAAGGCGGTTGGACAGAGGCAGAAATTAAGTTAGCGATCGCCAATGGATTCCAGCTTGTTTCATTGGGGAGAAGGGTGTTACGGGCAGTTACAGCACCCATAGTAGCTCTATCTCTGGTGGCAGGTGAACTAGAATCAATCAACAGAAATTCTGTACATTAAGCTACACTAGAATATCAGAATATGCTGACTTAATATGAGGAGATTGGGCTTGCATACCAATGTGCCTAAATTTCATTTGGGTGCGACTCTTTTGGTAGTACGGAGTATGATATAAGAATCATAAATGACAAGTCAACCAGAGTAGTATTGACAGCCAAAAATGTACTTGATGGAATTGGCTTGTAAAAAGTGAAAAAACAGGAACAGTTCCACACCCTATGCAAGGATCTACATCAAATCAAGGTATGTTTTGGTCACAAGCACGAGAAGTATTTGAACAGATAGTTAGTTGGTTAGACTCAGACAGCATTTGTGGGTTAGAACACTCCCAGATAGAGAGTAAGTTACTTGAGAATGGATACGAACTATTGAGACGGTTGTTACAAACAAAGATATTTTGATAAACGGGCGTTGCTGAATCAGGGGATGATTTCACTACGTTTTCAACGATTGATCAATGGTTTCAAACGCTAATTCATCCCCTGATTCAGCAACGCCTGATAAACGCAGTCAAGATGAAATAGAGGGAGAGTGTGCAAGCACAGACTCAGTAAACATTGGACTTTGGACAAAAAACAAGTGTCCTAGATATTATCCATGTGATTGAGTATTTGTGGAAAGCTGCATTTGTCTTTTATTATCAGACTTCAACACAGCCAGAACCTTGGGAGAGCAAACGTTTACAGCTTATCCTTGAAGGTAAATCAAGTTCAGTTGCCCCAGGTATGCGCCGGAGTGCGACTTTACCCAAACTCACCCCCCAAGAAGGTAAACCCGTGGATACCTGTGCTAGATATTTACTTAACAATGCCAAATACCTCAAATATCACGATTACTTAAAACCTGGATTCCCCATCGCCACGGGGGTGCTGAGGCTGTTTTACCCCTGGGTTCTTTATACATCAGTGGCGATTGGGATGAGTATTGGCAGTTTCATCTACAACAAGAACATAAACCCAATCACCTGGCTTTGTACTCTAGTGGTATTGCTTTAAGCAAGCAAGTTCTCAAAGCTCGTTGTTCTACTACCCCTCCACCTCTTCCAATACCTGTCTAAGTTCCACTCCCCGTCTTACTAAAAGAGTCGCACCCATTTAATTTAAATACAATAAAACCAATTGATTTATGATTCAGCAAGTTGCGACTGCTTTTGCTAGGGAGGATTACCGTACCGCAGCTAAATTAATTAAACAACTGCTGAAACAATCCCCTGAAAACCCGTGGGTACAATTTTATCTTGGTAAATTACAGGAAGTATCTGGTAAGCACCAAGATGCAGAAAAAATGTATATGCAGCTACTACGCAGTACAAATAACTCGAAAATACTAGCCCAGGCTCGCCAAGGAGTGCAAAGATTACAAGATATTAAGCAAGCAGGAACACAACAAGCTATCGCTCAAGTTAAATCCCAGCCTGGTAATGCAGAAGTCGCGGTATTAGTATTAGAACCAGTAAGTAGGGAAATCAAAACCCAAGTTGCCCCGAAATTTGCTCAAATTATGCAAAGAGATCCCTACAATGCCCGTTTAACTATACCCAGTCGGGGTTGGCGACTCTATCGTAGTGCAGGGATAGAAGAACTACAATTTTATGGAAAGCAGTTAAAAAATGCAGGTATACCCTGTTTCTGGGTAAAATTATCTGATATTAAACAGATTCCTGTATTCCAAGTTTGTTATTTTACTAAAAGCGAAGATTATCCAGGGGAAAGATTAATAGCTTGTCTAAATCCTTTATTGGCAGCAGAAAGAAAGAAAAATAGAGAAGAATTATTACAAGCAAGAGAAAAGGAATTAGATAAAATTGTTGCAGCAACTTCCAGAAAAGCTCGTCCACTAAAAGGCGAGGATAATATTGGTGTAAGAGTAGGTAAAGTTATCAATAAATTTAATGTTGAAAAACATTTCATAATTGAGATACAAGAGAACAGTTTTTCATATCAGAGAAATCAGTCAAAAATTGATGCAGAAGCAGTATTGGATGGTTTCTATATTATAATTAGTACATCTTTGGATGAAGAAACTTTATCTGCTACGGATACGGTAAAAGCCGAGAAAAATCTCTCACAAGTAGAACAAGCTTTCCGTAGTTATAAAACTGTTGATTTAAAAGTTCGTTCAATTTACCACTATACAGCCGAACGTGTAAAAGCCCATATCGATGTATGTTATCTTATTATGATGTAGAATGGCATATGTGAGAACTTTTAGCTCCAATACTTTTTGATGAAGATGATTGGGAAGCAGCAGCAGCGAGAAAAGAGTCTGTTGTATCTCGTGCCAAAAAGAGCGAAAAAGCTAAAAATCAAGCGAACAAAAAGCGTACCTCAGATAATTTGCCCGTTCATAGCTTCCAAACTTTATTGGATGATTTAGCTACAATTGTTAAAAATACAATTTCTACAACAATTGGTAGTAAATCCTTTGTTTTTGAGAAGATTACTCAGCCTACAGCTATACAACAAAGAGCAATAGATTTACTCGGAATTAGCATGATTTGTACCCAGTCATCTTGGACTTTAAATCTCTGAAAGCCTCACTATGCATAGATTTATTTTTTCGTAAAAGGGTAACTTCAGCTTAACAAAATAAAAACAACTTATCTGTAACTGCACCACCTAGTACTGCTATGAGGACTTTTTCAGCAAACCCTACGTAAAGGGCTCCGGTTCGGTAGTTGTATCAGCAAGTTAAATGGGGAAACCAGTACCACTTGCTATAACCGAGTGAATATTATAGGCAACGGAGTTGCTTCCCACACTACAAATTTAAATATTTGGGATACTCCCACTATCAATAATAAAATGTCTTAATTCTCTTGGCTACTGCTATATCGATTCTGTAAATACAATTCCTGTCGAAAACGATACAAAATTGTATTTGGTTCTACCTCTGCAAGTATTTCAGCTATAACGCTGCTAGAACCTAATTCTCCCCAAGTACAACCTTTCTCTAGATATACCTGTGCAGCTTTACCTATTGCATAAGAACCATACCCAGCAATCCCGGCTTGTGTGACTGCTGTACCTGCATAACCTGTAATATTAGCGGGATTATCTCCAGATGCGATCGCCACTGTACTTTTATTTAATCCGAGCAACAAATTACTACCAACTTCACTCAGCAATAATCCTCCAGAACTAGCTAAAATTGTTTTCAACAACTTTCCTGCTTCATAACCAGTCATCGGTAAACCATACAAGCGGGACAAGGAACGAATTAATGCTAAGTCTGCCATTAGACCTCCAAGCACATCTAGTACTGCAATGGGGTTTAAAGCCACGGCAAGGGCTTTGTATTTAGTGAATTGCCAAATTAAATCCTCCGCTCGTTCAGTACGGATTTCCATAGTTTTTGCGGCAATATTAGCTGAAGCATCCCTGGCTTGAATTAAAGCATTTAAAGCTAATAGCGATCGCCCTTCCCGATTGAGAATCTGTAAAATTACTTGTTTTAACTCCTCTATTTGGGGTGCTGGAGTCTCCCATTCATAATCCACCGTTCCATCAGGAAATTCTACCCTCACTTCCATGGGTGCAGGTTCAGCCGCAACCATGACAATTTCTTCCGGTTGTAGGGGTTGACTCTGGGGATTTGCCCTACCCAATTGTTGCAAATTGCGGTAAATTTTTTGTCTGTCTGTATCTGGGTATAAATCAATTTTATTGAAAACTAGAATTAGGGGTTTTTGCGCTCGCCGTAATTCACACAAAGCTCGATACTCAGTGCGAGTAATATCACCAGAAACCACAAATAAAATTAAATCAGCCTGACGGGCAACTTGCCGTGCCATTTTTGCCCTTGCTTCCCCCTCTATTTCATCTAAGCCTGGTGTATCAATTAATTCTACCTGTACCTTTCCTCCAGGATTCCAGCGCACCGAACGGGGATATTGAGTCACACCATTAAGGGCTCCAGTTTGTAACATTTTTTCTCCCAACAAGGCATTTAATACCGCAGACTTACCCCGACTCACTAAACCAAAAGCGGCAATCCTAATCATGTTGAAGTCCAGTTTGTTGAGTGTAGAAGTCAACATTTCTACCTCTGGTTTCACTAAACCTACTAATCGGGAATTAGATGCAGTTTTGCTTGATTTGCGTAAATTGCTGTACCAAGATAGGGCTTGTCTGAGGCTAGCACGGGCACGATTGAGATGGGTTTCTTGTGGGTTTCTGGACACGATGTATGATTTCGGGTTGGGGGATTATTTCAATTTTACAAAAAGCTTTGCTTAAAAGGATTACAGCATCATTTTGTGCTTCACTACCCCATCTATCTCAATAAATCAGGGAAATGTTGTCTGTCACTCAACACAATCTGATACTTGTTCTTGAGTATTCTTTTTTTTTCTTCTTTCCTGATTTGAAATACCGTAGTACCGGGCTGCTTGGAAAGGAGTGAAATTGAGTAGGGGCTCATCACCGAGAGATAAATTAATATTAGGCTTACTTGGGGCTATACCCAGAGAACGAATAATTTCACTAGCGATTGCTTGTGCTAGTAAAGGTGGTACTGAGTTACCT
>CBZS010000194.1 GCA_000613065.1 Richelia intracellularis
CTTATTCCTCAGCCGTTGCTGAGTCAGGGGATGAATTAGAGTTTGAAACCATTGAGAAATCGTTGAAAATTTAGTGAAATTATCCCTTGATTCAGCAACGCCATTCCTCCTGTATTACTTAGGAGGCAATAGTAAATTTGCTAACAGGTAAGAACAAAATGTAGATCAATGCATATTTTCTGAAAGCGATCGCTAATAAGTTTTTTGTGAATGAGGTGTTAAAACAAATGACTCGGATTCGTGATGTAGTGGAAAATGCCTTAACCTGAGGCTATCTGACTGTAGAAGCAGAAGATAAACTACGCTATTTGTTAACAAAGCGTTATGATATGGAAGATTTTAACGCTTTTCTCAATTTGCAGGAATCAGCCATGACTGGCAGAGTCAAGCAAGCATCCAGGGAATAATTCCCACATTTTGCTTTTTCATAATATTAGCGATCGCGCTTAGGTGAAGACTGAGAAGCACCGTTATCATCAAAATCATCATCATCTTCAAAAAAGCCCCAGTCTTCGTCGTCATCATCTACTGTCGGGCTTTGATCCTCTGGCTGATAGGGAGGGATAATAACTCGATAATCAGCATCATAAATAGATTCTGTTTTGCCTACTCCAGTGTTTTTAGGTTCACGGGAACTATAGGAATAGGCAGAATCGGATGGATTACTCCTATTAGGCGGAGATGGAGGTTGGTAATCCCGATATTCTTGTCGAGTTCCCCTAGGATAATCCTTCACCCTTTGTCTTGCTGAAGATTCTTCAAAATCCCAATCATAATCACTGTAATTCATTTCCCAATCATCTTCATATTCATCTTCCATGAATTGAGTTGGGGGTTTTGGTGCTCTAGTAGTTCTATTTGTAGTCTCTGTATTGAATGAAACTTTTTCCCTCTTATCTGCACTTACACTTGGTCTTTTAGAAGTGGAACGGGAATAAGTTGATGGTTTTTGGCTTCCTAAATAATTGGATAATTGATTTAAAGTACCAATTAACCAAATGGTACAAGCACCAGCAGTGAGAGTAAGAACGATCCAGACTGCTAATGGCAAAGGTTCAGTTTTCATCCCCAAAAATACCAGGGATAAAGCTGGTGACCAATTTTGTATTAACAAAATTGAGAATATGGCTATTATTGCCAATCCTATAATTAAGCGGTTTGTTGCCATGGAGTCTGAATCATAAATTTTGGGGTTGCCAATTTTTCAAGTATGCCATTTTTGATCGCAGAAATAATTTTTCATAATTATGCCCATTTGAACACTGATCATATTTATGAAGATCAGTAATGGTTAATGTTTCTATCCCACTAATGTAGTTTTGTTAATCCAAATATAGATTGTTCCAACAGACAAAAAAGCATCAAAACAAGCTGAAATTCTTTCCCATATGACAACAAAGAAGACGACGATATTTTTTTGGAAAGCATGGGAAACAACGTTCTTATTGAAAACCTGGGACGGAAATTTTAATGGCTCTAGCCTTTTTCTTCTTTGTCTTCCAAACCCGCTTGGGCCATTGCGGCCTAATACCACGTCTAGGTAAAGCAGCGCGCTTATCCTTAGAATCGTAGGCTTTGTCAGCAGCAAGGACTTTCAGGGGTTTACGGGGTCTACCCCGTTTGTTGGTCTTAACCTTTACACTGTCTATAAGTGGTATCACCTGATCTCTTTCACTACCATTGGCAGGTGTGGTGCTATTGGATAAAGGCATTCCTGAGCCTTCAGTAAGAGTGTGTATTCAAATACCCTTTGCTTTTCCAGCCTAAGCAACACCATCAGCACTGCCCTTCCCAGGGGTAAAAAGACCCATCCAACGCGCCATAACTCCAGTTGATTAACCCTTTATCTTGTCCAATTCCTAATATTCGTGCTTGTAAAGCCTCTAACGTCCCATCCAACTGCCAACGTTTGAGGCATCGATGTGCAGAGCTGTTTTATGCCCATATTTCTCCTTTTGGAATGTCAGACCAACCACACCCTGTTATTAATATATACAGTAAGGCTTTGAGTACATAACGAAATGAAGAATGTGGCATTCCTCGTTCGCGTTTATCTGGCGGTTTCGGAAAAAGAACCTGAAACAAAGACCACTCTAAATTACTTAGTCCTTCAAAACGTTCAGCCATCAGATGATATAACCCCTCTTACTCAAGAGGCATATTATCACCTTCTGCTATTAGTCGGATATAATCATAGAAAAGAGAAACGTAGTTTAAAAACTCCTAATCTAATCATCAACAAGACTAAGGATATCGTTAGTAATTAGCCAGACTTGATAGTAGGGAGTAAATTAATTAAAAATTAAGAGTCTAGAATTAATAATGAATTCTAGACTCTTTTGCTAGTAGGGAGTATTATATAAGAATAATAAATCATAAGTGAACGAGACTAGTATTGACAGGCAAAAATGCACTTTATGGAATTGGCTTGTAAAAAGTGAAAAAACAGGAACAGTTCCACACCCTATGCAAGAAGCATCTAGATAAAATTAAGGTATGTTTTGGTCACAACCAACTAACTATTTGAAGAGATAGTTAGTTGTTTAGACTCAGACAGCATTTGTGGGTTAGAACACTCCCAGATCGAGAGTAAGTTACTTCAGAATGGATACAAACTATTGAGACGGTTGTTACAAGCAAAGTTTGATAAACACAGTCAAGATGAAATAGAGGGAGAGTGTGCAGGCACCTAAGTACAGGACAAAAAATTCAGAGACTGGCGAAATAGTTGAGGTTGAGCATCTAAATCAAATAAGGCACGACGCAAAAAATCTAAACCCTGGCGAAAAAGACTAATGGGGGGACGACCATGTTTTTTAAGAGGTAATTTTTGTAAGGAATGCTGCCATTGACCAGTATGCAACGACCAAATAAGAGCGATAGTTAATAAGGCAAGGATCTTGCTAAGGCAGTATCGACGATAAATATGAGTAGCTTCAAGATTAAAACCTCGGCATTTTAAGCAACCGAATAATGTTTCAATCTGCCATCTTTGGGCATAGTCAACTAAAATTTGTTTTGTTTGTCTGGAGGTTATTAGGACTAAAAGTTTACCATCAACAAGACGAGTGGCAACTAGAAATTCCCAAATACCAGGGAGACGCCGAGGTTTTGATAAAATTTGAATCTCTCCCACTTGTAAATTGCTGAAGACCACTTTAGGAGAAAGTGAACGTTGACCATCATACAAATAGTCATACTCACGAATACGAATACAAAAAGGAATAGATTTCTGAACTAAGTAACTCAATCAGTCTTTCCCAATAAATTCTCTGTCTGCGGTTACATAAGCAATGTTCTGGTTTGGGAAGATACGTTGAAAGCGGTGTAACAATGCTTTGCGTTGATGGGCGTAACTATTTGAGCTATTTGCTAGCAATGTCCACAAGAATGGAACAGCAACTCCTTTATAGGCAATACTCAACATTAAAACTTTGTGCATTTGATACCTAAATTCACACTGTGCTCTATCTAGTATCACTACCCAATCTTTCTCTACTCCTATCCAAGTAGTAATGCTACGTGCAAATTCGACATAATCAATACGAAACTCCCGAAAAAACCTTTGTAACAACTTCTAATTTGATGGCACAATTGTCTTACCCACAAAGGCTGTTGACAGTTGAGATAAATTAACACTGCGTACTCTCATAACTGCTATTAAAAATTGTGCCAAAAGTGTTAATCCTGCACCATGCCACTGAAAGTGCTTTCCTATAATTAAGCGTAATCTATTAAACTCGGACATAGGGTTTCGTTTTTATTTTTATAGCAATTTAAGATGAAACCCTTTCCCTGGTTTGTTTACACCTTTTTTGCCCTGTACCGAGAGGTATGCACCGGAGTGCGACTTTACCAAACTCACCCCCCAACAACGTAAACCCGTGGATAGCTATGCTAGATATTTACTTAACAATGCTAAATACCTCAAATATCACCATTACTTAAAAGCTAGATTCCCCATCCCCACGGGGGTGATTGAGGGTGCTTGTCGCCACCTGATTAAAGACAGGATGGATATCATCCATCACTGGGGCTAGATGGAACATTAGGGGTGCTGACGCTGTGTTACCCCTGGGTTCTTTATACATCAGTGGCGATTGGGATGAGTATTGGCAGTTTCATCTAGAACAAGAACATAAACGCAATCACCTGGCTTTGTACTCTAGTGGTATTTCTTTGAGCAAGCAAGTTCTCAAAGCTCGTTGTTCTACTACCCCTCCACCTGTTCCAATACCTGTCTAAGTTCCACTCCCCGTCTTACTAAAAGAGTCGCACCCTTCTCAATTCTTATTAATAAATTAACTGACTAATTTATTATTAGTTCTCTTACTGCTAAGGGGAATTATTTTGGTGGGGAATTAACGTTTATATTGACCGTTATATTGTCCCATAATTCCCCGGGGTATATCCATTACTTATTTCTCTTCAATATATGACTCTAGTTCATCTGATTCCATATCTGTGGAGAAATAAGTATCACTTCCATTTTCATCATTGCTATTATCCATAGCAGTGCCATCACTACCAACAGTAACTAAATCAATTTGTTGGCGATAGTAATCTACACTCTTAACTTGTACTACAACACGATCCCCCAATCGGTAGGAAGCACGATTTTTCCTGCCAAACAATGCCTGTTGTCTAGCACGGTATTCATACCAGTCATCCTTGAGGGAACTAACATGAACTAATCCCTCCACCCTCAAAGGTAGATTTGTAGTTATCCGTGCATCTTGGGGAGGAACTTCAATTTCCACGAAGAAGCCATAAGATTGTACTCCGGTAATTACACCATTGAACACTTCACCGATGCGTTGTTTCATCAATGATGCTCTTTGTAAACCAGCTAAATCTGCTTCTGCTTCTTGAACCTCTTTTTCTCTGTCATTTATTTGGGTAATTACCCGATTCAAATCACCTTGTAATTCTTGCTGTAATTCTGGTGCCAGTACATTCCAATTTATTTCTCCATGGCAGGAGGATGCCAGGAGTTTTACTCGCTCTTTAACCCGAGTATTGCGGCGATCACGTCCATTCTTCAGAATAGTATGTAATACCCTCTGCATTAATAAGTCTGAGTAACGCCTTAACGGTGCAGTAAAATGGGTATAACATTCTGGCAATGCTAAACCAAAGTGGGAAGCCTGAATTGTTGTGTACAGGGATGGTTTTAGGGTATCTTGCAGGAGGTAAGTTAGTACTTGTTCCGATGCCGATTCAGCAAATATTTGAGTTAAATGCTGATAATCTAAGGGCTGAATATCTATCTCCGATGGTAAAGTCAAATCTACCCCTAAATTAATCGCCAATTTCAGCATTTCCTGGACATCGTCCGCATCTGGTGATCCTTGAACTCTCCAAATTGCAGGTACACCCAAAGCATTGAATTGGCTGGCAATCAATTGATTGATTAACAATACTAACTCTGTGAGTAGGGAACGCACAGGTGAGTCATGCTCTATTACACAGCCAAAAGTACCTTCATCATAATATGGATTTTGATTGGGGGGTAAATTGAGTTGCAAGCTACAACGACTGAGACGCTGCTGGTGTAGATAAGTCGTAAAATCTTGTAAATGCTGAATTATTTTGATGAATTCTGCTGAATTTTTAGTTGATTTTGTCGTTTTACCATTGAGGGCAGCTTCCACATCTACTTCACTAACTAACTTGTCTACCTTAATAACCGTAGGTTGAATTTCCCAGCTAAGGATTGCTTGGGACTCGTGATCTATGGTGATCAATACCGAAATCGCTAGTCGATCACTCTTGGGAACTAAAGAACAGCGCTCGCATACTACGTCTGGTAACATGGGTAGCACTAAATCCCCTAAATATACTGAGCGTCCCCGTTTAATTGCTTCCCGGTCTAATAGTTCATCTGGTTGCACATAATGGGAAATATCGGCAATGTGACAACCCAATAACAATTGTCCATCTGCTGTTTCTTGGCAAGTCCAAGCATTTTCCACCACATTCTCGTCTTTTTGGGGTCTAGCAATGCTGAAGGTATATAGGTTGCGTAAATCTAGACGTTCTTTTAAGTCTGCCTTTAACAGCTTTTTCGGTAGTTTAGAAGCTGTGGCTTCCACTGCATCGGAAAATTGACGGGAAAGGTCATGTTTACAGGTGACTAAATCTATGTCAGCAGCAGCTTCTGCATCACTTCCTAGAATTTGTACTACCCTACCCATAGGTGGATATTGGGCTAAGGGATACCGTAAAACTTCCACATGGGCAAGATGATCGATCGCGTTGGACAAATCAATGCCATTTTCTTGGATTTTTAGCTCAAATAATAAGCGATCATCTAAAGGAACAGCACGGAATCCACTCTCTACCTGTTTAATGCGAGCCAGTAAAGTATGGTTGGAGCGTTCTAAAATCAGTTTGACTTCCCCCTCTGGGGAACGACGGCGACTACCTTCCTTTAATACTCTGACTAAAACGCGATCGCCATTCCAAGCATTACTTAGGTGACTCTCACGAATATAAATATCCTCCGCTCCTTCCACGTCTTGAATCGCAAAACAAAAGCCTTTACTAGAACAACGGAGTTTAGCTTCAATTAACTCTTCCTCTTCTTGTCGCCGATATTTGCCCCTTTCCTTGGACAAGAGACCGATTTGTTCGAGTACCTCTAAGGAAATTTGTAATTTTTGTAAGTTGATATCATCTTCGCAACCAAGTTTTTTTTCTAAAAGTTTACGAGCTACCAATTTATCATCGGTGAAATTGGCAAGGAGTGTAGCGATTGAAAAGTCCATGCGGTGAACCGACCTGTGGTCAAAACGTCGTTGTGTGAAATTAGGTTCTTTGCTATCTACCCCTACAACCTTAAATTCACAAACTGGAATCTATTTACCCTGAGATGGGAATTCCAGTATTTCAAATTTTAAGGAAGCAAGCTGAGAGCAAAGGCAACTTTACCCAGCTAGGGTAAGAAATTTTAGTTGCTTTAGGTCTACAAAACTCTTACCATGTAGCCCTATAAAAGCCATAGTGACTGATTTAACTTGTAGGGAGACAATTTCCACCGTACTATCTAGCGATTTACTGTAAAATGACTTATTTTTGGGAGTCTGAGAGAAATTCTTGGGTCAATAATTCTTCACCACACCAAAAAAAATGCTTAGGGGTAAACAGCAAGTGTAAAAATGTCTAACTCATCAAGTAATTTCACTCCATACAGCTTGGATATAGGACTAGGATAAACTGCCGACCAATTTCATTACTCCATATGTAGAATCGGTAACTACTAGGTCAACAGTGTGGCAAGTAGTGAGGACTAACCTTATTTTTATTATTGTAGATTTAGAGCATACTTCCAGAAAATAGTTCTGGATATGTGATTGGGTATTTAGTATAGCATCGAGGATGAGCTATGTAATTGAATCCATGTAGCTAAACCATAACTTACCATTCTTGATGTTACAACGCCCCTATGAAATATCAAAAATTATTGCACTGATATAATTTACTGACAAAGATATTTGCTCTGTTCAGAGCAAAGGGTGAGCATATAGCCGATCTGGAGTATACAGTTTTGTGTAGTTTACTTGCTGTAGAGTATACCCTGAAGGGCTAGTCAAACTGTTAACTACGTCCAGGTTTATCTCAGTAAATTTATTGGTATCGGTGGTCATATGATTTTGGCTCAGTTCCAAAGCTTGTATCCCGCAGGTAGTCTCATGACCGAATTACTACAAATCGACCATGGGCAATACATTGTTCGGGCAACTGTGCAGATAGAAGGTGTAATTCGTTCTACAGGCATGGCAGCAGCAACGAATGTGGAGGAGGCTGAAGATAGGGCAAGAGAAAGGGCATTAATGGTTTTAGGAATGCCAGGTACGTCCTCAAACTCAGAAGATCTCCCTGTAAAATCAGTTACACCTAATTTGCCCCAAACTCCTGGTGAAGAGGAAACTGATACTGCACAATCACAAAAGGTTGTAAGTCAAACTAAGTCAAAGGTTGCGGATATTACTTCTCAATCCTTAGATTTACAAGCACCCGCACCTTTAGAAATGATTAAGGAAACAGAAACCAATCCTGTAGAGGAAAGTCAAACTGCCTTAGCAGAGATGGATCTGTCCACCACTAATATTAAGCTTTTCCCTCAACACAGTACTGAAGTATCTACAGAATCCGCAACTACCAAAAAGACAAGGACAAAGAAAAGGAAGAAAAACGAACCAATAAATCAATCTGATGATATCGCCAAAATTGGTGTAGAAATGCAGCGTTTAGGTTGGACAATGGAACAAGGTAGAGATTACTTAATCAAAACTTATAATAAGCGTTCGCGGCATTTACTCTCAGAAGAGGAGTTGAGAAGCTTTCTAGAATATCTAGAATCTCAACCTACACCTACAGATATGTTAAGTGATATAGATCCATTGGCTGGATTTTAGAGAAGACAATGATGGAAATATGGAATTAGGGATAACCCTTGTGGTTATCGTAAGACAAGGGATAGGCTAAAGGCTCCGCCTCAAAATAGAGGCGGAGCCTTGGTACAAAAGTAATGATGGGGACTATTAACTGTTAACTAACAACATTTTCCATTCCCTATTTACAGGCTAATGACTGTTGAACCATATTAGATTACAATTAAACTACAGCCATAGGACGACTACCAGAAGCATGGCGGTCAATAACTTGGTCAATTAAACCATATTCTTGAGCTTCTTCCGGTGACATAAAGAAGTCTCTTTCTGTGTCTTCGGTAATACGTTCAATCGATTGTCCAGTATGTTCTGCTAAATATTCATTCAAGCGTTGTTTATGATATAAAATTTCCCGCGCTTGGATTTCAATATCTGTAGCCTGTCCTTGAGCACCTCCTAGGGGTTGATGAATCATAATTCGGGAGTGAGGTAAACTCATACGCTTACCTTTAGTACCCGCACTCAGGAGAAATGCTCCCATGCTAGCTGCTAATCCGGTACAAATTGTACAGACGTCTGGGCGGATCTGCTTCATGGTATCAAATAAACCCATACCAGCAGTTACTGAACCGCCAGGAGAGTTAATATACATATATATATCTTTCTCCGAGTCTTCAGCATCTAGATATAGAAGCTGGGCAACAATTAAGTTAGCGACATTACTATCGATTGGTTGTCCCAAAAAGATAATACGTTCACGCAACAGTCGTGAGTAGATATCAAAGGCACGCTCGCCTCTACCAGATTGTTCAATGACTATAGGAATCATATCGCCTGCTTATAGTTATCTTATATACATTTTATCTATTTCAGAAGCTAATTGCTTCGCTTATACCGTCATCTTCTGGAATAGTTGGTTTACCCAGTTTAGGCTACTTTTCTGATGAAAATTGCCTTTTTGGGAAATTTTCATCAGAAAAGATTATAGTCAATAACTTCTACTACTACTTTAGGGAAGTGCAAACTTTATTACAAAATCCTGAAATGCGGAACTCTATCTGAATATGGAGTTCCAGTGTGCCGATACGATGAGAGAAATCATGCGTTTTCCTCAAAATCAAACAAATATTATGATTGAACGAATAATCCAAGCAGCAATTATCACTGTATTATTACACCTGTTAACCTTGGTTAATCCACCAACCAGGGTGCGTCATAAAGCAAATTCATCATCAATAATTATCACACCTATGGCTAGTTTTTTCATTGACTATCTCAATTAAATGCGGAATGAACGTAATTCAAAGAAGAGTTGACGGTAAGTGTTAACGAGACCTTTAAAAGTAATAACGTCTTAGAAATAAGTAATGCTAACCAGTTAAGTGAAAGAGTAGAAAAGGTCTTAAACATAGGCATTGCATAAGTGGGGGATGAATTAGCGTTTGAAACCATTCATAAATCGTTTCAAATTTAGTGAAATCATCCCCTAATTCAGCAACGCCTAAAGATACTGTTCGCATTTCTTTATGGGACAACAACAGAAGAGCTAGGAATATTTTCCCCTGCTAGTAATAATCAAGAACCCAAATCAGGTAACTGGCAAGGACCTATTCCTACTGTTATGGATACTAAGATGATTCTGCCTTGGAATAGTTTGATGATTTCTGGTTTAGCAAGGGCTTATATAGTCTTTCGTGAGGCTGAATCTTTAGAAATTGGTATCAAAACTACAGACTTTATCTTGAAACACCAATTTGTAGATAGTAGATTGGACAGACTCAACTATGACCAAGAACTAGGAATTATCGCTCAATCAGAAGAGTATGGGTTGTGAATTAAAGGGTTATTAGATTTGCATCAAGCTCTGTTAGCAAGTGGAGATACAGTAAAATTATCCCCAGCATACTGTTTATAAAAAGCGATCGCAATTCAATTAGAATTGCACCAACACCTGTGGAATCAGGAATAAAAAATTTATAACAATACCGCTAATGACGCAAGCCGAGACTTAATTGTCAGGGAACGCAATTATATAGATAATGCTACACCATCTGTTAATGGAATTGCGAACGCAAATTGGGTAGGTTTGGCTTTACTTACAAATAACTTAAATTATCTAGATTTAGGAGAGTGGGGATTAAAGAATCTATCCCACGAATATAATTTTGTTAATCCAAATATGGATTGTTGCAAGAGACAAAAAACATGAAAATAAGCTGAAATTATTTCCGATCTGACAACAAGACGACGATATTTTTTTTGAAACCATGATAAACAACATTCTTGTTGAAAACGTGGGAAGGAAATTAACATGGGTCTGCCCTTCTTCTTCTTTCTCTTCCAAACCTGCTTGAGCCATTGCGGCCTAATACCACGTCTAGGTAAAGCAGCGCGCTTATCCTTAGAATCGTAGGCTTTGTCAGCAGCAAGGACTTTCAGGCGTTTACGGTGTCTACTGCGTTTGTTGGTCTTAACCTTTACACTATCTATAAGTGGTATCACCTGATCTGTTTCACTACCATTGGCAGGTGTGGTGCGATTGGATAAAGGCATTCCTGAGCCTTCAGTAAGAGTGTGTATAAAAATACCCTTTCCTTCTCCACCATAAGCAACACCATCACCACCGCCCTTTCCTGGGGGTAAAAGACCCCTCCACCGCGCCATAACTTCAGTTGATTAACCTTTTCTCTTGTCCAATCCCCAATATTCTTGCTTGTAAAGCCTCTAACCTCCCGTCCAACTGCCAACGTTTGAGCCATCGATGTGCAGAGCTCTTTGATGTCCATATTTCTCCTTTTGGAACGTCACACCAACGACACCCTGTTATTAATAGATACAGTAAGGTTTTGAGTACATAACGAAATGAAGAATGTGGCATTCCTTGTTCGCGTTTCTCTCGCGGTTTTGGAAAAATATCGTCAAACAAAGACCACTCCAAACCAAATTACTCAGTCCTTCAAAATGTCCAGCCATCAGATGATATAACCCCTCTTACTCAACAGGCATATTATCACCTTCTGCTATTAGTGGGATATACTCAACGTATTTAAGTAGGTAAACAGAATTGATAAGGCTGGGACTCTTTTAGTCAGACGGGGAGTGGAACTTAGAGACGTATTGGAAGAGGTGGAGGGGTAGTAGAACAACGAGCTTTGAGAACTTGCTTGATCAAAGGAATACCACTAGAGTACAAAGCCAGGTGATTGGGTTTATGTTCTTCTTGTAGATGAAACTGCCAATACTCATCCCAATCGCCACTGATGTATAAAGAACCCACGGGTAAAACAGCCTCAGCACCCCTCATGGTCCATCTAGCCTCAGTGAGATCCATCCTGTCTATCTTTAATCAGGTGGCGACAAGCACCCTCAATCACCCCCATGGCGATGGGAAATCCAGGTTTTAAGTAATCGTCATATTTGAGGTATTCGGCATTGTTAAGTAAATATCTAGCACAGGTATCCACGGATTTACGTTCTTGGGGGGTGAGTTTGGGTAAAGTCGCACTCCGGCGCATACCTGGGGCAACTGAACTTAATTTACCTTCAAGTATAAGCTGTAAACCTTTGCTCATCGACCCTTCGGCCTTTGTTGAAGTTTGAGAATAAAAGACAAATGCAGCTTTCCACAAATACTCAATCATATGGAGAATATCCCTGTCTTAGTCCATGATAATATTGCTGTGCTGGTAGATTCAACTCCCCATGCAAAGCAAATAGGGTATTTATCTTTCTTCCTCCATAACCGATTGAATTAGCGATTACTGTGCTAAATAATGTGGTCAATTTCCGCGACAATTTTTTCTTGTGTGTTCTGTTTACTGAGTCTGTACCTGCACACTCTCCCTGTATTTCATCTTGAGTGCGTTTATGAAAATATCTTTGTTTGTAACAACCGTCTCAATAGTTCGTATCCATTCTCAAGTTACTTACTCTCTATCTGGGAGTGTTCTAAGCCACAAATGCTGTGTGAGTCTAAGCAACTAACTATCGGTTCAAATAGTTCTCGTGCTTGTGACCAAAACATACCTTCATTTGATCTAGATGGTTCTTGCATAGGGGGTGGAACTGTTCCTGTTTTTTTACTTTTTATAAGCCAATTCCATCAAGTACATTTTTGGCTGTCAATACTACTTTGGTTGAATTGTCATTTATTATTCTTATATCATACTCCGTACTACAAAAAGAGTCGCACCCTTATCCTTTTCCCTTCTTCCCCATAAATGTCATTGCGAATGTAGCACAGCGGAATGACAACCTAAATCTAATAAATTTCAAAAATCGGGATAATCCCGGCGGAAAAATTTTCCCCATAAACTAGTTTCCTTTTTGCAAAAAGCTTGAAATGAGTACAGGGTTTAGGCTTAAAATATAAGGCTATATCTGTAATTAACGGCAGTCAGAACCATACAGCAATTAGCTGATGTCCCTGCCACCCTGGTCCCCAAGCCTTCCATTGGCAAGATGAAACATACTCTTTCCGTACTTGTAGAAGATGAATCGGGAGTTCTATCCCGGATTGCTAATTTATTTGCCCGTCGTGGTTTTAATATTGAAAGCCTTGCTGTTGGAGAAGCTGAACAGGGAGGTGTTTCTCGAATTACCATGGTTGTACATGGTGACGACCGCGTAATTGAGCAACTCACCAAACAACTATATAAGCTTGTTAATGTCCTCAAGGTTCACGATATCACTGAAGTTCCCTGTGTGGAACGGGAATTAATGCTGTTAAAAGTGAATGCAAGCAGCAGTACCCGTTCAGAAATTGTGGAATTAGCCCAGATTTTTCGTGCCCGTGTGGTAGACGTGGCTGAGGATGCTTTAACCTTAGAGGTTGTGGGTGATCCCGGTAAAATGGTAGCAATTGTACAAGTGTTGCAAAAGTTTGGTTTGAGAGAAATTGCCCGGACTGGGAAAATATCTCTTCCCCGTGAGTCCCGTGTTAATACTGAGTTTCTTAAGTCTTTGGAAGCAAAAGTTTAACTCTCTGTGGGCAAGTCGCCATTACCTGGAAGTACCCCAATTTTTCACAAATATACTGTACTGGGTTCAAGAAGTGTGGGGGTAGCGCGAACATCTTGCTACCTCCATATACTTCCCACGGCTAAAGGCTTGCCCCTTCGTACCAAAAACCAATAATTGTGGGATTAACGGGGGGAACCTCCGCAACGCAGTGGCTCCCAAAGCCCCTGATTGGAAGAAGTTGGCAGAGAGATGTTCTTCACGTCAAACTACCCTTCGGGAAGCAAGCTACGGACGGTTTCGTCCTCTAAACCCCCTCCAAATAAGGCATACCATGAATTTACTCAAAAGTTAAAACAATAAACCTGTGCACTATATATAAAACGGGCCATACTTGGCGTGAGCGTTAGCCGAATGCGACCCGTACTACAAACTTATAAAGTAAATATTTCTATATTTCTTGTGACATGACTTGTTCCTTGACTTTGGCAAGGAATACAGGACTGGAGGCAGAGCCTCGCACCACAGGTACCAAGGCAAATCCTTGGCACGAAAGTGATAAGAAAAACTAGATTTTCATTTCTCTCCTGCCATCTTTCTGTCTGTAATCATAGTCAATCATGCTGTAGATGAAGTGACTACCACAATTTATTTTTTGTCATAACAATGAGATGAAAGTGAGGAAATTCACACAATCAAATGGATTTTATGATGCTGTTCAGGACTATCTCCTAGCCCATGAAGCTGAAGATTGCTTGCCATTAGCGACCGCAGAGACTTTAGTTAAGTATCCCCATGGATATTCAGAACAACCATACTTGGCTGTTCTGGAATCCGCAGGAAAAGTAGTGGCAGTAGCAATCCGCACACGACCTTATAAAGTAGTGTTGTCGAAAATTTCAGATTTTGATGCCATAGAAGGGAGCGCAGAAGATTTATCTTCACAACAGATAAAAGTACCAGGATTTTCCTGTTTGACAGCAGAAACCTCAACATGTTCTTAAGTTTGGTAAAGTTTGACTGGTCAAATCTCTCAGATCGGAATCGAAATGCGGATTTAATAAAACGAAGAATGTATAAAATGAACATGAGAGTCAAGGATTTTTACGTCAGAAAGAAGAAAGTGCTCGCCACTTGCTTCTTTCTTGGTACACAGGCTTTAACAAGGAAGCTATGGCTGCTATTATGGGTGGAGAGCGGGAAAGCATAGACAAAATGGTTGAGAATTATTTCGAGCAAAATATAGCTTACATTTGGGAGGATGAAGTAGCAGTTAGTATATTATTTGGTGCTGCTTCAAATAAAAATAGTCGGTGTATTGGTCCTGTATATACACCCCCAGAGTCTCGCCAACAAGGTTATGCCACTAGTGGCGTAGCTCAACTGACTCAGAAGTTCCTGCAAGCAGATAATCAGTTTTGTTGTTTATTTCGCAATTTAGCTAACCCCACATCTAACAAAATTTACCGCCAGATAGCTTACTTACCCGTAGCTGATTGGAATGACTACAACTGTAAAAATTAAATACCCTATTCTCTCACCCTGCGCTGTGGCATTATTTTAGAAATCTCTTTACCTTTTGGCAGGAAAATCCTCATGTTTGATGTTGGCTTTACCCACATTGCATTGACAGTTAGCAATATGGAAAAAAGCATCTCATTTTATGCGAAATATGCAGGCATGAAGGTAGTACATCGACGCACAGATCCACAAACTTATTCAGATGTAGCATGGATAAGTGACTTGACTCGACCTTTTGTCATTGTACTGATGAAAGTAAATGGAGTGGGTAACACTTTGCTATCTCCTTGTCATTTGGGTGTTGCTTGCGCAACTCGAGAGCAGGTAGATGAGCTCTGCAAAGAAGCTAAATTAGAAGACATACTTGTAGTTGGTCCCCATGATTGGGGATATCCTGTTGGCTATTGGGTATTTATCCGTGATCCTGATGGTAATACCTTAGAATTATCCTACGGTCAGGAAGTTGGTGCTACTGTGGAAAATACTCAGGAATAAGAAATTAAATGTAAAAAATATGATTTTTTACATTTAACTTACAAAAATATATATAAATAGGGTTAAAGTTACTTATAATTTAGCAATTACCATTGCAAGATTCTTCAATTTTCCATATTCACCTGGGGCTCATAGCTAATCACAGTGTGTACAACATATAAAATTCTAGGGCAGGGTTTCATCGCCCTTAATAACTAATTGTGTGTCGGATTGTTGTTTTAATTGGTATCAGGTATTAATTTAGGTGATTTACCAACCTGGCGTTGCTGAATCAGGGGATGATTTCACTAAATTTTCAACGATTTATTAATGGTTTCAAAAGCTAATTCATCCCGCACTTATGCAACGCCACGAACCTTTCACGTTACTTAGGCAGTTTATGGCTAGACTTTCCCAAGAATTACAACGATTTTTTTTTCACGACCAGAAATCATCTGAAGTAAACCTAACAGATATTCTCCTCTTGGCTGAGGAGCGAATTTTTGGATTCTTATTTGTTATTTTATCTTTACCTTCTGCTTTACCAGTTCCCGCACCCGGCTATTCAATACCTTTCGGCATTCTCATATTAGTGCTAGCGGTGCAACTGATTGTGGGTGCAAAAACCCCCTGGCTTCCCAAACGAATGGCAAAACATCCTATGAAATTGGAAACAGTACAAGGGTTTTTAAAGGCAGGATTACCCTGGTTGCAGAGAATTGAAGCTATTACTTGTCCACGCCTATCATTTATATGTACTACTTTGCCTGGTAGAGTCACAATCGGTGTTGCGATCGCACTCATGTCTATTTCCATGATGATACCAATACCTGGGACTAATACCTTACCCGCGATCGGAATTTTTGTGACTGGTTTCGGTTTGCAGGAAGATGATGGTGCGATTAGTTTGGGTGGTTTAGTTTTATGTCTGTTGGGAGCAGTGTTGAGCGTATCAATTGTAATTGCCGTAGCTTGGGGCGGTTCTAGTCTGCTGGACTTGGTTAAGGCTTGGTTAGGGGGTGGTTAAGGAAGTTAGGGCGTAGTATGACTAACTCTTAGCTTGTTACCAAATCTAGAGTTTAAACTCAATAATGTTATGCCATAGTTAAGTTATAAACATTAATCTTGAATTTTGTCTATCAAAAATTTTCTTTTGGGAAAATGCTCGATAATTCCAAGGATAATTCAGGAAAACCAGGAATATCAACACTGAGGCGATCCCTCTAATCGCAGAAGATGATAAGATGCCTGTTGAGTAAGAGGGGTTATATCATCTGATGGCTGGAGATTTTGAAGGACTGAGTAATTTTAAGTGGTCTTTCTTTGAGGATATTGTTCCGAAACCGCCAGAGAAACGCGAACAAGGAATGCCACATTCTTCATTTCGTTATCTACTCAATACCTTACTGTATATATTGATAACAGGGTGTCGTTAGTGTGACGTCCCAAAAGGATAAATATGGGCATAAAAGAGCTCTGCACATCGATTGCTTAAACGTTGGCAGTTGAACGGGACCTTAGAGGCTTTACAAGGACGAATATTGGGGGTTGGACAAGAGGAAGGGTTAATCAAATGGAGTTATGGCGCGGTGAACGGGTCTTTTTCCCCCTGGAAAGGGCGGTGGTGATGGTGTTGCTTACGGTGGAAAAGGAAAAGGTATTTTAATACACACTCTTACTGAAGGCTCAGGAATGCCTTTATCCAATCGCACCACACCTGGCAATGGTAGTGAAACAGATCAGGTGATAGCAGTTCTATACAGTGTAAAGGTTAAGACCAACAAACGCGGTAGACCCCATAAACGCCTGAAAGTGCTTGCTGCTGACAAAGGCTATCATTCTAAGGATAAGCGCGCTGCTTTACGTATATGTGGTATTTGGCCGCAATGGGCCAAGGGGGTTTGTAAGACAAAGAATAAAAAGGGCAGACCCATTACAATTTCCGTCCCACTTTTTGAACAAGAACCTTG
>CBZS010000195.1 GCA_000613065.1 Richelia intracellularis
TCGCTTACTCACATAAAACTGTTAACTTTGAAATTAATAAATGAGTTACATGGAGCCAATCCCACTACCAGCACCAGTTCATTATGAACTGATTTTACAACTTTTAGAGCGTCAAACAATGACAGCAGTGAGCAAAGATTCTAACTTGAGAAATCAAGTAAATCAACTGATTATTACTTTACGAAAAGCCGCTGTACAACAAAAACACTTGGAAGAAATATGCCAATTTTCTTCAGTAAATGTAGACCATCGTTGGTCCATAAATCATTGTCAAAATAAATCTGTCAAACCTTATGAATAACTGATTGTTTCTGCATGGTTAATTCCTCTTCATTACCAGGGTTAACTATCACTCTCATTAGCTTTGATGAAGTTAGGAAGAGCTAATTAAAGGATTAGGGAGAATAATGATAAGCTTAAATTAATCATAATTTTATTTTTAAATCTACTCTCCACAAAGATACTTGTATTCAGTCTATAAAGTTTTATTTGGCAAGTAATCTTGATCGTTAATAGTTGCTTATTTGATTTATCGTTTATTGCCTAAACAGAAATTTTAACATTAATAAATTAGTATTACAGTTAAACAGTCAAACGGCGTTAGTCTTGAGCAATTAATTCAAACTAATTAGCTAAGGAAGCATAGACAGCTATTGTTAACCCATGCGTACATGAGCAAGCTGTTGATTGAAAATTATGTGCAAACCTCAAGGAATATTTAAAAATCGAATAATTTGTCAAAAGCTATTAAGTACTTCTTTGGTTGTATATACATACTCGGCAATAATAATATTACTACCAATTCTATCAAGGTAATTATGAAGCAGAAGTTTACCGAAGTTCCAGTGGGTCTCTAACTGCTAAAATTGACCCTGGCAATGGTATGGGGTTTGTTTGCTCTTATTGTGTTTAAGCTGAAGTTCCCCCGGAGCATATGTACTAAACAGACCTTTAAGCTTTAACCTTCCAAAGCTTGAGGATTGTTACACAAAATTTTTGTACCCATGTGATTAAAGATTTACTTAATATTTTTAGGGGGAACTATGAGATCATTTTAGTCATGTATATAGAACCTACTCCTAACAGAAACTCTTCCCCAGCCCTTCAGCTTCGCGAGTCATACCGTGAAGACGGAAAAGTTCCTACATGAAGCCTTGCGAATGTTTTAAAATTACCTTCGGGAACGGTAGATGATTTAACAATTCTGCTTAAAGGAGGTAAAGCAGTAGAATATTTAGAAGAAATATTTAAAATCATTGGTAGCCGTCCTCATGGTCATGTGGCAGCAACACTATCAAGCTTAATAAAATTAGGATTACATACCTTAATTGATAGTTAAAACAGCACAATAAGAAAAATAATTGAGACTATGATAGTGGCGTTTATTGTCAAATCAGCTTCTAAATTATCAACAGCAAGAGGGCTAGATAGAGAAACTTTTTTCTCCAGTTTAGGCGAAGTTTTAGGATTAGAAGGAGCGGATGAGGATGAATTATATTTGGCCATGGATTTTTTATTGGAACCCCAAGGATAAATTGTAAATCATCTTGCCAAACTTCCTTCCTTCAGATGAAGTTTGGCAAGATGACGTCAGTTCTAGATATTTAGAAGGAAAAACTTGTTCGTTAGCAAAATAGGCTTATAACCGTGAGAAACAACGAGGTAAATTACAAATAGTATTTGGGCTATTATGTCATGATAAAGGTTGTTCAATAGCAGTAGAAGTATTTTAAGGTAATACATCCGACCCAAAGACATTTACTAATCAAATAGATAAGGTAAGCTCGAGATTTGGTATTAAGAGAGTAGTCTGGGTCGGAGACCGTGGAATGATTACTCAAGCAAGGATTCGAGAAAACTTAAAAGAGAAAGAAGGTTTAGACTGGATTAGCCCTTTAAGAGCGAGTGCTTCAAATGAATAAATTATTAGAACAATCAGCTATTCAATTAGCTCTGTTTTATTAACGAAATTTAGCATAAATTAAGAGCGAATATTATCCAGTGTAAAGATCAATAGCTTGTCTAAATTATTTATTGACAGCAGACAAAAATCAAAAAATATAAGATTTTTTACAAGCAAGAGAAAAGTAATTTGATAAAATTGTTTGAGCAACTTAGAGGATATATCGTCCACTCAAAAATGAGGATAATATTGGTGTAATTTTAGGTAAAATTATCAATAAATTTAATGCTGAAAAATATTTTAAAATTGAGATAGAAGAGAATAGCTTTTCATCTCATAAAAATCATTCAAAAAATGATACCAAAGGAGTATTGGATGGTTTATATATTATAATTAGTACATCTTTGGATGAAGAAACTTTATGTGCTACGGATACGGTAAAAGCCGATAAAAATCTCTCACAAGTAGAACAAGCTTTCCGTAGTTATAAAACTGTTGATTTCAAATTTACTCCAATTTACCACTATACAGCCGAACGTGTAAAAGCCCATATCTATGTATGTTGTCTTATTATTATGTAGAATGGGATATGGGAGAACTTTTAACTCCAATACTTTTTGATGAAGAGGATTGGGAAGCAGCAGCAGCGAGAAAAGAATCTGTTGTATCTCCTGCCAAAAAGAGCGAAAAAGCTACAAATAAAGCGAACAAAAAGCGTACCTAAGAGAATTTACCGGTTCATAGCTTCCAAACTTTATTGGATGATTTAGCTACAATTGTTAAAAATACAATTTCCACAAGAATTGGTAGTAAATCCTTCGTTTTTGAGAAGATTAATCAGCCTAGAGGAATAGAAAAAAGAGCAATAGATTTACTCGGAATTAGCATGATTTGTACCCAGTAAGCTTGGACTTTAAATCTCTGTAAGTCTCACTATTCATAGATTTAGTTTTTAATCAAAGGGTAACTTCAGTTGAACCTGGTAGACACACACTTTGTTGGACAAATTGGCACTTTCTAACTAGCAGCTATGAGCTTCACATTTCCAGTGGTTTTTACCTTGGGTAATTTAGCTTTGGGGTTAGGAGTGAAAAGAACTTCAGTGATTGCACGAGCAATCGGCGAAGGTGATATGCGCCGATTACAACGTTTTACAACCAATAGTCTAACCCTAGGACTTACAGCAGTACTTATATTTGCTAGTGTGGGAGTGTTCACTATCGATCCTCTTTTTAAGACATTGAGTGCTGGCTCTGATATCCTACCGTTGATCCGTGAGAACATGAAGATTTGGTTCTTTGGCATAGTGTTTTTGGTAATCCCGATGGTGGGCAACAGTGCCATTCGAGCCGCAGGAAATACCTTAACCCCAAGTATTATCATGAGAGTAGCTGCGGGTACTAATATCCTTTTAGCTCCTCTCCTGATTAATGGAGCTTTCGGTTTTCCTCGGTTACAGCTTCAGGGAGCGGAACTAGCAACAGTAATTCCCCATACAATATATCGGGTAGCTGGTTTGCTGCTGTTACGTTTCAAAAAAAACCTACTCTCTAAGGAGATTCCTGACCTACAAGAAACGCTTTGGTGTTACCGCGATATCTTAGTAGTTGGTTTACCTGCTGCTGCCAGCATGATAACGCCTATTTCTATTGGGGTAAGCACTAGTTTTATCGCGATCCACGGGGCAGTATCAGTTGCCGGATTTGGATTGGCATCTAGGGTCGAGTATTGAGGTTATTTTTGAAAAATAAATTACCAGGTAAAGTGGTTGAATCAAGATATCCCATTTGGGCAACAGTGGATTTCGCTGTAATCTAGACTCGACTTGTTTCATAGCTTTCTTTGTTAGAGAAACCCCTTTTTGGTAAACAGTTTTACTTAAACTCAAGATAGGATATAAGCCTTTCCAAGTCATACTCCAAGCCTAGGAAACCATGACTTCAACATCAACAAGCTTCGCCCGCCCCATTCCAATGCTGGTCAAGAATACCCCAACAACCCTCTATGGGATTGTATTTACGATGGTAAGGAGGATAGTAAAGCAATTGAATTGGTATATTTAGGAGATCAACAAACTCAATCATCCTTTTTAAAAATTGAGTTCTTACTCCATTACTTTCCGGACCATTATCAACTTTAATTTTTATCAGTTCCTTATCCTGGTTTTGTTCTGGTGTCATTGTCTTCCACCATTGAATTAGAGTCTCAACAATAAAATCCCTGGTTTTATAAGAACTGAACTACCAAAGTTAATATGGAATTGCCCACTATCTTCATCAAGAATCCCACAGGGAGTATATTTTTCTGTACATGCCATATCATGATCCTCACCTTGATTGTCTCCTCTGGTTTTTCCACCACGAGAATAACCCCCGATATTAACCGTAGCTTTGCAATCCATGCTTAGTGGTTTGACTTTGAGGCTTGTTTGTTGATTGCGGCTCAAATTCTTTGATGTTGTTGAAGATATCATGGGTTTGTGGAATTTTTTTTGAGGTTTGGCTTTTACTACTTTACGAAGACCATAGCCCATTGGATTCAATACTTGTGCCATTGTACTGGCGCAAGGCAATTCCTCCTGGCTAAATCCCTGTTCTTTGAGTTTTTCTAGTGCGGATGTTGCTGTTAACGGGGTATAGGCTAAGGAAGTTTTAAATGTTGGGTTTTCTTGAGAATGAGATTCTGCAATTTGTCCCAGGGATAATGCCACAAGAGAAGAGGTTGTTTCTCCTGACAACGCTTTGCTGTGCTAAAGGTTGATTGTAATTCCACACAGATTATCCCTGTTCTTTTTTCCCCTAACCCTAACTCTATATTTTTTCTACCCCAACCGAATACTGTTTGTGCTAACCTTGCTCGACCTTGGCAATATTTCAACGTCATCTCAGCCTGAAAGCCTTGACGTTCTACTCTATTAATTTTCGATGCTGCCAAGCGCAACTCTTCTATTTGTTTGTGATCTTGTTAATGATTTGGGTTCCCCTGCTGAGTCTAGCATACTGCAAAATACTTGCCCCTGTTTGTTTACTCATCAACATTACATCTTACTTTCATTGGTAAATTCTTTCTTCTAAATAACCTTAGTATTTATTGCTGTGATGGCAACAGCATCAAGTGTGGGTGCTATTATTGGGCAAAACTGGGGAGCCCAAAGAATTGGTCGGGTGCGCCAAGCAATAAGTCATGGTTATCGCTTTTGCCTTGGTTGGTGTCTGTTCATAGCCGTTGTATTGCGGTTCGTTGCGCAGCTGGCATCCATATTGAATCCCGAACCTAATGCGATTGCAATTGCTGCTCAGTATCTGTGCCTAGTGCCAATTAGTTATGGAGCTGCGGGTATTCTCCAGGTGAATAGCGCAGCATTTAACGCCACCGATTCCATCAATTATCATCACCAGTGTACATATGATGGGATGCTAGATACCTCTAGCTTATATTGCGTCTCGCATTGCTGGAGCTGTTGGCATTTTTTCTGGTGCTATCGCTAACCTAATAGTGGGCTTGGGAGCCTATGTGTGGATTCGGAAAACCTCTCTGCAGAAGATAAAAAAGGTACCAGCAAATTCTGAAATTATGCATTCATAAATATTAATTAAAGCTGAATTTATTCTTTATCTACTATTTTCAGCCTTGAGGATAGTACTTAATTTTTATGCGAAAGTTTACTAGTAGTTTGGTAATCTGCAAACATTTATTTATTGCATCCTCAGCGTTAATAACCGTAATGCTGCTGCTCGTGAATGGAAACCTACTTTACAACAACTCAGTGCTGAACTGAATCAAGGAGCCAAAGCTCTGGATGTTTTTCTGACACGTGCCAACAATGACTTTATTCAACAACTATCCCTCTTCTGTCACTTTATTGTTTTTCTTCTCACGAAAAAGTTTTAGACAGGAGTGATATTAATAGTTTGATACACTTTGAATCAAAATTTTATCATTTTCCCACCTTATGGAAATTATTTTAATAAATAAATGGGCAATCGATTGATAGATAAAAGTTACAGATTTTTGATATTGAAA
>CBZS010000196.1 GCA_000613065.1 Richelia intracellularis
CCCCCCAGCTAGCTATATAAGGAGCTAATTAATTAATTAATTAATCGCTAGAACAAATGGATGTGTTTTTAGGGTGAATTGTATACTTTCAACGGTAAAAAAATGGACTTTTTAAAATGTCTGAAACTCGAGAGTAAATAAGCTGTTTAACTTCTTCTGCTTATCAGTATTAGCGGTAGCAATGCAGTTAGAGATTGCTGCCTTAAAATCTGGAAAAATAGCATAGTACTTAGAGTATAAACATTCATTTCTAATAAATTTCCAAAGGGCACCTCGATTAATCAAGTCTTAGGTAATCTGAGGGGGTTCGAAGAACTACAAGAAAGTGAAGTTGGGCAAAAAATAGCTCAACCGGAACGATTTCTAGTTTAAATCTGGCTCAAGAGAGCCAATTTAGACGCAATTATCCCACAGCTTTAGGATTTTTATTCTCCCAAAATCCATAACGTTTGAAGTTGTAGACTAAATTCTTCACTTCAATAGTCGCCTTGACTGACTGCTTACCAATGGAACCCATTAACTTGCCTCCCATTTCATTAACCCAGTGACCAAAAACCTGTTCGACCTTAGCTCTGACTTGAGAACACTCTCGATTCTCTTCTTTGTGTTTTGCAGTCAATGGATGATTGCGGTAGGCTCGTTCATGAATGTGACTGAGGAATTGTAAAATCTGTAGAATCCATTCAATAGATTCACTACCATAGGCACTATGTGCCCAAACCTCTTCCCCCTGGTTTTGGTCATCCAACAGTGCCCCTAACACTTGGGAATCATGCACTGAGGCATCCGTTACTTGATAGCGACGAATAAAACCGTACTCCACATCGATACTGATGTGGTTTTTATAACCAAAGTAACTCTGACCATTCTTTTTTGTCCAGGGAGCATCGGTATCCTTCTGGGACAAGGGATGAGGCTTTTACTGCCAACTTTCGGGAATTTCTCCTTGGGCAAGTTTTTGCTTCTCTTCCTTAGTATTATGCTGCTTGGGAACTGGAATCATTGTGGCATCTACTATTTGAACCCCCTTAGCTTGGTAGCCTTGGTCTCTCAGGTCGCGATCAAATTAATTGCTCAGTTCTTCAATAAGACCCTGGTGCTTCAACTGCTGGCGAAATAACCAAACTGTAGTTGCATCTGGTACAGGTTCTGCTAGTCCCAAGCCCAAAAATCTCATGAACGATAGTCGGTCATTGACCTGGTACTCCAGTTCTTCATCACTGATGTTGTACTGTTGTTGCAGCACAAGCATTTTGAACATGACTATTGCATCTATGGGCTTTCGCCCAGCATTATTTTTTCTGGGCTTGTCATGGACTTGTTCTAAAATCGGAGGAAATTATGACCACGGCACCGTCTCGTCTAACTTCATCAACAGGGTCTTCTTGCTTTCTAACTTCTGGTATCGCTGTTCAAGTTCCCCGACTTTTTTTCTTCCATGGCGATTCAACCCCAGCTTCTGCTCTCCCTATACTCTCATCTCGCGAGCTACTTGCTCAATTTTTCGAGGTGCCCACTTGTTATTACCGCTATACAAAAGTCCAGCTTTTAACCGTTCTTAGTATAGGCTTATAAGAACTGATATTAGAAATGTCACAGACTATCCCAGGTTCAGAATGGCTGCAACAGTTGGTAGACCCCTATGCTGTTTTGGTAATCCCTGTGTCTGCGAGCGAGGGTCAGATCCTCAAACGTTACCATTCCCTCGCGAAACAATTACATCCTGACCGTTCCCATAGAAATTATAGTTCTGAACCCAAGTTAGCTCAAACTATATTCTCAAGACTAATTAATCCAGCTTACGGGCAGATTAAAAGCTGCAAAAACCCTCAAAATACGATAGAAAACGTGAAAACAGAATTTAATAGCAGCAATTTATGGGAAAATTGTAATATTCAAACACCTGTAGCGAGGGAAATGATGGAATTATTAAACCTAGAAGCAGATCTATTTTATGAGGAAGCCATCACATCTCTTGCTAATGTTCAATATAAATTGCTAGACCGAGCTGAACAAATAACCCAACAACTACGGGACTTAAATATAGTTTATCTGGGCTTACAGCAAAAAGTAGCGATCGCAGAACAATCTACAGCCCTAATGACCCAAGATGGGATCGAAGCACAGCCACAGCATATAGAAAAGCCCATCACCAGCAAACAACTCCTAGAAATTTATGCCCAGCGACACTACCAAAGGGCTATGGATTACCTTAAACAATCCAATTGGAAATTAGCAGTAACAGAACTGAGAGAGGCAATTCATTTAAATCCCAAACAAAGTTATTACCATGCATTATTAGGTTTAGTTCACCTCAAACAAAATCTCCCTGGTATGGCAAGGGTGTATATGCGTCAAGCATTAAAACTCAACCCAGAACATCGGCTAGCCCTAAAATACGCTCCCATTTTGAACATAGCTGCTGATAATAATCCTAGTCCCATGTCTATAGGTAAAGCAGTTAGTATTGCAGTTATCTTTAGTAAATTTCTAGTCAAAAAAACTTTCCAGAGTTACCGGTAGAAGCCTAAAATGTCTGTCAAGTGTTGAAATCCAGGTTCAAAACCGTACAGTTGACGAAACAGGTTTTCTAGATTAATTCCCTAAACTAGAATAAAAATATAAGCACCAGTGCATGGTGGCAAAGATCACCTTAGGAACAAATAAGCTTTAAGCCTTTTTGAATTTTGCCTGTTTGCACTAGCTTTAGAGAAAGTTACTAAATACAATCAGCAATTAAATAAAAGCACAATGGGATTTTTTGACTCCGATATAGTTCAACAAGAAGCAAAACAACTGTTTGAAGATTATCAAGCTTTAATCAAGCTTGGTAATAACTACGGTAAGTTCGATCTTGAAGGCAAAAAGCTATTTATTGAGCAAATGGAAGCTATGATGGATCGCTATCGTGTCTTTATGAAACGATTTGAACTGTCCGAAGACTTCACGGCACAAATGACTATGGAACAGTTGAAGACTCAACTAAATCAATTTGGCGTGACTCCACAACAAATGTTCGATCAAATGAACCTCACCCTAGAAAGAATGAAATCAGAGTTAGGTAATAATCCTTAGATAAATAGAACTTCCACAGCTAATTTTACATATCGTTCGGAAGGAACCCAGATACAAGTGATTATTTTTTGGGCCGAGGGAATTTAGATTGGTGCTTGAAATTACTTTTGGGTACTCCTTTTAGGGCTTGGAGCATAAAACTACGCCAAATTGGTGCGACCATACTACCACCAGTAGCACCCCTAGCTAGAGTTTTATTATCATCTCTTCCTACCCACACAGCCGTGGTTAACTCTGGTGTTGTTCCAACAAACCAAATATCTTTCTCAGAAGATGTGGTTCCAGTTTTACCAGCTGCGGGACGACCAATAGCTGCATTTTTGCCCGTACCACCATTAATTACTGACCTCATAATATCAATGGTTGCAGCAGCAGCCCAAGGTTCAAGTACTACCTGGGGTTTAGGAGTGTTGTCTAGGATAACATTACCACTACTATCAGTAACTCTAACAATTAGAGTTGTTGGAGACTGCCAACCATAGTTAGCAAGAGTAGCATAAGCACCTGCCATTTCTAGGGGGGTAACCTCAATCGCACCCAAAGGTAAGGATGTAACAGGCTGCATGGGACTCATAATCCCTAAAGTACGACAAACCTCCACAACTTTACTCATCCCCACTGCTTTACCTAATTTAATCACAGGAATATTTCGAGATAAAGATAAAGAGGTACGGATAGTCATTGCTCCTCCGAAACTATTATCATAGTTTCTGGGATAATACCAACGATTACCATCCCGATAACGCACAGGGGTATCGAAAACCTTGGATTTGGGATTATATTTGCCAGTGGCAAAGGCTGTATAGTAAACAAAGGGTTTGAAAGAAGAACCTGGTTGTCTCAAGGCTTGAGTTGCTCGATTAAATTCACTAGCCCTGGAATCCACTCCACCAACCAAGGCTTTGACAAAATGGGTACGGGGGTCTACAGCAACTAAAGCAATCTGATTTTTATACAATCCTCTTTTTAAAAGTCGGTAATGCCACTGAGAGACAACCTTTTCAGCCATTTGCTGAAACTTGGTGTCAATGGTGGTTTGTATCCTCATTCCGCCTTTAATCAGAGCATCTCGACCAAATTTCTTGGCTAATTCCAGGGATACAGCATTTGTAATATAAGGTAAGGCACTACCTTGGAAGGATTTAATTTTGCCAAGTTTAATTTTTTCTTTGAGAGCATCTTCATATTCTTTTTGGGTGATCCAATTTAAGAGACGCATTCTCCCCAATACTTCTTTTTGTTTTTTCTTAGCTCTTTCCATGCTAACAAAGGGGCTAAATTGTTCTGGTGCTTGGATTAACCCTGCCATCATGGCTGATTCACCTAGGGTTAAGAACTCAGCCGATTTATTAAAATAACTCCTAGCCGCAGTCTGGACCCCATAGTTGTTGTGACCCCAATACACTTGATTGAGGTACATTTCTAAAGTGTCGTCTTTAGAAAGTATTTGTTCTAAACGAATTGCTAATACTGCTTCTGCTATTTTCCTAGTGAAAGCTCGTTTGTGGGATAAGAATAGGTTTTTTACCAACTGCATAGTCACAGTGGAGGCACCTTCACGTACTCCACCAGAAGTCCAGTTAGTGACAGCGGCTCTTCCTACACCCCTAGGGTTGATACCATGGTGGTAGTAAAAATCACTATCTTCACTGGCTAATACAGCTCGTTTAAGGGATGGTGAAATTTTATCTAAGGGAACAACTTCCCGATTTGCTTCTCCATGGAGGCTAACTAGAAGTCGTCCTTCGATGTCATAAATATATGATGTTTCAGAGGGGAAGTAATTTCTCAGTTGTCTGACATCTGGCAGGTTGCGGAAACTGATGGCTAAACCAACTAAGCCCCCAGCTACAATGGAGCTGCTTAACATGGTAATGGATAGCAGAGTTCCACCAGCTACTTGACCCACTCCCTTTAAAAAATCAAACCCTGATGAAGCTTGGGTTTTACTTTGTTTTTTGGCAAAAGTACTAGATGACACGACTCTCTTACTTCCTCACTAAATAAATAATAACTCTAGTTTCTTTAACGATTGATTTTTTGCAATTATATTAGTTTGGCGGGTGAATATGCAGATGAGTTGTTAGTAACTGCATTGAATTCCACGTATCTTGTGAAAAGTATAGCTAATAGTCAACATTTTAATTATGGAGCAAAATTTTTCTTGGCTGCATCGTGGAACTGTTGAAATTTTTCCGCAACCAAGTAACCCTCAAAGTGATGCCCTGAGTTTATCTAAGGGTGAAGTTGCCAGCCTGGAAAAAACCTTGGCGACTAGCGATCGCCCTTTGCGGGTAAAGTTAGGAATTGATCCTACTGGGGCAGATATTCACCTTGGTCATAGCATACCGGTAAGAAAATTGCGAACATTTCAAGATGCTGGGCATACTGCGGTGCTGATTATTGGGGATTTTACAGCTCAAATTGGGGATCCTTCCGGAAAATCCGATGTACGCCGTTCTTTATCTCCGGAGCAAGTAGCAGAAAATGCCAAAAATTACTTGGAACAGGTAAAACCAATATTGGATTTTGATACCCCTGGAAGGTTAGAGGTACGCTATAACTCCGAATGGCTGGCAAAACTAGATTTGAGTGAGATTTTACATTTACTTTCTACCATGACGGTAGGGCAGATGTTGGCAAAGGAGGGTTTTGCAGAACGCTACCACAAGGAAAGTCCGATTTTTCTCCACGAGTTCCTTTATCCATTAATGCAAGGTTATGATTCTGTAGCAGTAGATGCTGATGTAGAGTTAGGTGGTACAGATCAGAAATTTAATATTGCTGTGGGGCGAGATTTACAACGGCATTTTGGTAAAAATCCCCAGTTTGGTCTATTGTTACCGATTTTAATTGGTACGGATGGGGTACAAAAGATGTCTAAGTCCCTAAATAATTATGTGGGTTTATCAGACCACCCATCACAAAAGTACCAAAAACTACAGGCTATTACCGATAATCTCTTAGAACAGTATTTTGAATTATTAACTGATTTATCCTTAGAATATTTACCAGAAAACCCCCGCGTTCGCCAGAAGTTACTGGCATGGGAAGTTGCTCGACAATACCATGGTAAGGAAGCAGCAGATGAGGCGCAAAAGGCAGCAGAATCAGGGGGAGAAAAAGGAGATTTACCTGAATTTTCCCTAGCTACTGTCGAATTTCCTGCCAAGCTGTTTCAAATCCTTAATTTTAGTGGCTTATGTAAAAGTGGCGGTGAAGGCAAGCGCAAAATAAAAGAAGGTGGTGTAAAAATAGATGGCGATCGCATTACTGATATTGATACCACATTTGCTCAACCAAGGGAATTACAGGGAAAGGTTTTGCAGTTGGGCAAAAACAAATTTGTCCGACTGGTGATGTGATGGAATAGTACGGGTAACCCTTGTGGTTACCCACCAGGTAAGGAATGAGGAGTAATGGGTAAAGAAAAACAGATTATTGTCCCTTTAGATGTACCGGATAAAGAAAGCGCGATCGCTCTTATCAACAAGCTACCGTTAGTTACTTTCTGGAAGGTTGGTTTAGAACTATTTACCAGTTACGGACCAACTATTCTTGAACTGCTAAAATCTCACGACAAGAAAATTTTTCTAGATTTGAAGTTTCATGATATTCCCAACACTGTAGCGGGAGCTTGTCGGGCGGCTGCGGGCTATGGGGTGGATTTATTGACAATTCATGCTACGGCGGGAAAAGATGCTCTCAAGGCTGCTACAGAGGCAATTCAGGAGGGTGCAGCTACAGCCAATGTCCAGTCACCAAAATTAATTGCCATTACCCTACTCACCAGCATTTCTGCCCGTCAATTGGCATTCGATTTAAAAGTTCCCCTAGAACTGCCTGAATATGCCCTACACATGGCACTGATGGCAAAGGAAACGGGTTTAGATGGTGCTGTCTGTTCCCCCCAAGAAGTAGCACAATTGCGGGATACCTGTGGCAATGATTTTCTGTTTGTTTGTCCTGGTGTTCGTCCCACCTGGGCAGCAAAAGGCGAGCAAAAGCGATCACTAACTCCTTCCCAAGCGATCCAAGCCGGTGCTGACTATCTCGTAATAGGCAGACCAATTACTGCTGCAGAGGAGCCAGAGCTTGCTTGGCAGAAAATATGTGAAGAGTTAGCAAAAATTCCATGAATTTCCCCAAAATCATCAAAAATCATGGTTGCTCAAACAAGGGTAATCGGCAAGGGAGGGGCTCATTCCCTTTAGCCTGTTATCCTAGCCCCTTTTTTATACATTTAATAGTTACTAGTTTTTATTTATTTACACCTTACCCTGCATTCTCTTTATCTATCAAGATTGCTAAGAGAAGTGTATGCTATGAGCAATCTTTGGAGCTATTAACTACTAAACTACTGCGTGATTTACCTAATTATGCCAACCGATCTAGTCAGCGTTCCCGCCGTCTAGATCGCAAAACAGATATTTTCAGTTACGTGCTTTTGGCTGGTAAGCCAGAATTTAAACCGCTACCCGTGAAAAGCTATGGAAATACGGCAGAAGGGACTATTTCGCCAGAAGTAAAGCAAGTCTTTTTCACTACCTTAGAACGCCAATATATTGGTGGAAAGGTAGTAGAATTTGAGGAATTTCACTGGCTGTTATTGACGAAAGCAGAAAGTGGTTGGCGTAGGGTGATGATGTTTTCCCAGACAGGTTCTTCCCAACCACAAATACTCCCCACGCCTCCAAGAGAAAGCAGTAATGGACACATTGGACAAGCTGTTGATCTTTGGTTACGGGATTGTCGGGCTGGGACTAGGTAAAGGAGGAACAGGAGCAGGGTGAAAATACTTTCCTGTTTCCTCTTTCACTTATACCAATTTGAAAAAAAATGTGGCATATGGATAGGGCTCTAGTAATAACTTGTCTTTCGTAAACATGATTTGAATTGGTGTTATCAGTCAAAAATCTTCATCAGGATCGAATGGAGGGATTTCTGCCGTAATATTAGTTTCAATGGTTTCGGATTGACTTCTTGAAGATAAGAAACCCCGGGATGGGGAAAGTCGGTTTTCAATAGCGTTTTGGATTTCTTGTAAATTTAGTTGTAATTGTTGATTTAATTCGGCTTCTTCCTCTAAACTCAAATCATAATCTGACCATCTTGTAGGCGCTGCTTTTAAAGAAGCGATAGCTTTTAGTGCCTCGTATCTAGTTTGCATTAAATACTGCTGGGCAATTTCCAATTTCCTAGAACTCATATATTTCCACTGCTTGATGGCAATTACCAGTTAACTTGCTGCATCACTTCATTGATTGGTTGTCTAAATTCATTCCCTGTAAATGTGGAAATCTGGGGATGTTTGTGTAATTTGGTTGATAAATGAGTTTGTAATTCAGGCAAACCTTCACGAATCGTTGCTAAATCTGGATCCTTATTTGCCCATCGCCAAAAATCGGGACTTGTCTCCCTTGCCAAACTGTAGGTTAAATAACGGCGTGCTTTTTGTTGTGCTTGCTCCATCACTCCCATACCATGGGCGTTCGCATACCAACAAGCTAAATAATACAATAGGCGATAGTTATGCTTTTTAGTTAAATCTAGGGCAGATTCTACTTGGGAAATTTCTTGTTTCGACTTTTGAATGAGACTTTCCTCCCCAGTGAGTAATTGCGCGATCGCTTTTCCTACTCGAATATGATATTTAATATCATCATTTTTAACTCGCTCAATCGCTAAATTATAATTAACAATTGCTTGATTGTATAAATTTAAACTTTTTTTTGTTGTTTCTTGTCTAGCGATGAGAGTATAGGTTTCAGCTAAATTTTCATAAGGTTGATGCCAATGAGGATCGATTGCCACCGCAGCTTTTAAGTCTTCAACGGCTAATTTATAGAAAAATTTACCATGGGTTTGCCCACTAGTTTGGTTAAGTATTCCAAAGAAGTTATAAACTTTTGCCTGATAAGTTTGACGCTTACTACCAGAACTAAATTGAGACGCACCAGTAATCATTTCTCGACGAGATAATTCAATTGCCAGCCATCGAGTTGCTGGTTTTAATAACTCCCGGGATCTATCTTTTAAATCTGGATAAGATGACTGATTTTCTCCAGAATCCCACACCGTATATAGTTTAGAAGCAGCATTGCCCTGCAGGTCGCTAATTTCAAAGGTAATACCTAATTTATGGTGATCATCTCCTTGACTTTGGAGAATACTGCTAACTTTAGTTCCTTGTGGGGGAAACATGACATTCAGTAATTGTACTGCTGGATCTATTTGTTCTGGTGTAAATTTTTGTAGGGAAGCAACTAAGTCCGTAAGTCGTTGATCTGGAGTAGTTTGGGGTAGTGGTAATTTATCCGCAGGACGCAAAGTATCTAGTCCGTCACCCGTACTATGCTGCTTTACCCGTTCAAGGACATGGTTCATTTCCTTAATCAGCCTTTGTCTTGCCAATTGGCTTAAGCCAGGTAGCACCCCATCCATATTAGTTGCACCAGTGGCATTACTGAAATTATCAATCACCAATTGGGATGGACGATTTACAATTAGTAAAATAATGCGGTAGATGACTACAATACTTAAGAAAGCAGCTAGTAACTTTGCTACAAAAAAGATAATGATGGTAAAGCTTTTGTTTAGCTGTTCTAAATCAGTTGCGAGTTTCCCTAGCTGACTACTATGCTCTTGATGGGCAGTAGTAGCAGTAATCTGTAGAGCAAATTTTTCATCCCTTGTGGTGGTAGGGGTTTTAGCAGATACAACTGGATTGACAAATAATAAAATGATTACTATTAAAAATCGAGATTTCACTATTTTGAATTGCTTGGATATCAAATTAGGGTAAAGTACGCTCGAATATCATACATTGATGAATGCATTTACAGTTAATGCACTAGATAATTTTCTTTACAGAAGGTTTATATAGCAGGGTAAGCGCATCTAATTTTGTAGTGAAAATTACAGATTGTTGTACATAATTGTGAGGTATGTCTTGATTCTCAAGTGCCAACGCCAACGACGGGCACTTCGTGCCTAAGCGCAGGCTACGCCAACGCCCTTTGGGGGGGTACTGGAGGGGCATCGCCAAAAAAAGTTGACGCAACTGGGGAACGCTTCCCTAGATTCCGTGGTGCCAGGTAGGGGCATCAAGACCTTGAGTAAGCCCAATAAACACTCATACCCCCACCTGGCACTCCCCTACCCCACCGAATCTTCCCCAGTTGCTAGAACACTCGTGGGGCACAAAAATGGAGATTTAAGTATTAAAGAAGTAAAGTAGTATGCTAAAGACGCAAAGGGTCTATCTGAACTGAACGGCTTAGTCTAATGGTATCTCTGACAAGAAGGCTTGCGCCTACGGGTTTCAAATCTTCAAAACCAAAGATTAAAAGCTCAAAAAATTTGAGTATAGCCAATGCCACTGCATTCACAGAAAAAATGTCATTAGTTTTTAGTGAGATAGAAGACCCACCTGTAGAAAGAACCCCTGTCCATTTATTAACAGATATTTTAATCATTGGAATACTATCAGTGATTGCAGGAGGTAACGGATGGGAGGACATGGAAAATTATGGATTGAGTAAATACGACTGGTTGGAGCAGTTTTTAGCTTTACCAGAGGGCATCCCAAGTGCAGATACGTTTCCACGGGTGTTTGAACCCATTAACCCAAAAGTATTTGAGCGATGCTTTCGAGGTTGGGTAGAATCAATAGTTGAAGCCCCAGGAGCACAGGTAATTCCCATTGATGGTAAGACCCTCAAAGGTTCCTATGATAAAGAACAGGGTAAATCAGCGTTACATCTAGTTAGTGCATGGTCCATTGATTTATCGTCTTGTTTTAGGACAAGTAAAACAACACGATAAATCAATGGAATGAAATTACAGCAATCCCTGCATTCTTGGAATTATTTGACATGGTTGGATGTATTATTACCATTGATGCCATGGGTACGCAAACAGGAATTGCATCCCAAATATTGAATGCAAAAGCAGATTATGTTTTAGCATTAAAAGGTAATCATCCTACACTTTACGGGCAAGTGAAAAATTGGTTTGAGCAACAGTTATATCAAGACTTTAAAGGTATTATTCATAGTTATGATAAACGGGTAGAGAAAGGTCATCATCGTACTGAAAAACGTCAAATTTGGTGTGTTCCTATTTCTCCACTGCAAACTTTGCATAACCAAGACAATTGGGTTGGTCTTAAATGGGTTGTCATGGTTGTGCGGGTACCACATCTTTGGAATAAAACAACCAGTGAAGTTCAGTTTTATCAACTAGTTTAAATTGTGATGCTCGTAACTTAGGACAAGTGATTGCTCTTGATTGGGGTGTGGAAAATGGGTTGCATTGGACTTTAGATGTCACTTTTTCTGAAGATGCTTGTGGTGTCCGTACTGGTCATGCTCCACAAAACTTAGCACTTCTGCGGCGAATAGCTCTTAATGCTTTAAACCTAGAGCAATCTTTGAAACGTAGTAATCGCCAAAAATCTAATCCAGCCGCTATGGATAATAATTATA
>CBZS010000197.1 GCA_000613065.1 Richelia intracellularis
AATATCTCCATGGCGTAATTCCAAAGCAGTTAGCCGTCTTTTACCACGATAAATCCCATTAGTAGAATTTTCATCCTTAATGGTAAAAACTGATTTTCTTTGGGATGAATCCCTGGATAGGGAAAGATGAATTTGACTAACTACCGGATTACGGACGACAATATCGCTAGATTTAGAACTACGGCCCAAAATGTACCGATCACCTAATAGGGGATAAACCTCAGCCTTATCTGCCCCCGCATCCTGCACCCAAAGTTCAGGGACTCTCGCATTCGGCTTTAGTGCCAGTTTTGAAAAATCTACCCTAGCTTGAATTGTCTGTACTGCTTGGGTAATCTGACCAAGCAAAGTTTGAGGTTTTTGAGGAGGTTGAGGGGAACTCATTAGCTATTCACACCATGGTTTGTAGTCAAGAATTGGGCAAACGCAATCTCTATAGTATTATTTTTACTATTTAACTATTCTAATCGCTTGATTTGGAGGACGCTTGTGATGTTCCCCTGATTTATCTTTCGGCTCTAAAACTAACAACCCATAGGTAATGACTAGATCCTACCCGAAAAACATACATCCCTATTTAGGGAGATTGGGGTTGCATAAGTGCCGGATGAATTAGGCTTTGAAACCATTGATAAATAGTTGAAAATTTAGTGAAATCATCCCCTGATTCAGCAACGCCGAAATTCTTTCCCATCTGACAACAAGACAACGATATTTTTTTGTACCCATGGGAAACAAGGTTCTTGTTGAAAACGTGGGACGGAAATTATAATGGGTCTGCCCTTGTTCTTCTTTGTCTTCCAAAGCCCCTTGGGCCATTGCGCCCTAATACCACGTCTAGGTAAAGCAGCGCGCTTATCCTTAGAACAGTAGCCTTTGTCAGCAGCAAGCACTTTCAGGGGTTTACCTGATCTACCGCGTTTGTTGGTCTTAACCTTTACACTCTCTATAAGTGGCATAAACTGATCTCTTTCACTACCATTGCCAGGAGTGGTGCAATTGGATAAAGGCATTCCTGAGCCTTTAGTAAAAGTGTGTATTAAAATACCCTTTCCTTTTCCACCCACCGTAAGCAACACCATCACCACCGCCCTTCCCAGGGGGAAAAAGACCCGAGCACCGCGGCATAACTCCAGTTGATTAACCCTTTCTCTTGTCCAATCCCCAATATTTGTGGTTGTAAAGCCTCTAACGTTCCGTCGAACTGCCAACCTTTGAGCGATCAATGTCCATGCAGAGCTCTTTGATGCTTATATTTCTCCTTTTGGACCTTCACACCAACGACACCCTTTTATTAATATATACAGTAAGGTATTGAGTACATAACGAAATGAAGAATGTGGCATTCTTCGTTCGCGTTTTTCTGGCGGTTTTGGAAAAATATCCTCAAACAAAGACCACTCCAAATTACTCAGTCCTTCAAAACGTCAAGCCATCACATGATATAAGCCCTCTTACTCAACAGGCATATTATCACCTTCTGCTATTACTGGGATAGAACTTTGAAACATCTTGCAAATCGTTATGTTATTTCTCTTTTTCTGTCTAGTTCGGCAATTAATGTTAACCCTGCATCCGATGTTACAGGCTCTGCCTTTTAATTGACTACAACTGGACATGACTTTACTTGTCCAAAATACAAATACAAACTGTTCCGGTATCGAATGATTTTTGGGATTGCTGAATCAGGGGATGATTTCACTAAATTTTCAACGATTTCTCAATGGTTTCAAAGCCTAATTCATCCCGCACTTATGCAACGCCGAAAATTCTACTCCAGAAAATCCCACAAATGTACCCTCCATCCCAGGACCAGATGATACCCAAAAAGTCCGACTCGTAGTACATTGCCTACTCCTACAGAAGAGCAGATTAATACTCCTAAAGTACCCATTCCTGAAGCAACAGAAGAGACTCTACCTAAATAAGGGTCACGCACAGTTAACTAATATCACTAATTGATCATGTTGGTAATGCGGTCATAAAATTCATCCTTCAATTTAGAGGTAATGGTGAATTGGTTACGTCTATTTTTGTAATTCTAAACTTAGAATAGTGAGAATAGATTGATTATCTCTATTTACTAGGATTAGTGATAAAAGTTCCTATTAATAGAGACAGAATCCCAGTATTAATAAATACATCAGCTAAATTGAACACAGGAAAATTAATCAGATTAAAGTCCAAAAAGTCAACTACATAACCCAGGATAAATCTATCAATACCATTACCCATAGCTCCACCTAAAATACACCCATACCCAAGTTTCTCCCAAAAGTTTAACCTAAGTCCCCAAATAGCCATAGCCATTAATGCTAAACTAACAATCAAAGATAGCCAACGTAAAGACTCTACATTACCGCTAAATAAGCTAAAAGCCGCACCAGTATTGGTGACATAGGTAAAGTGAAACACTCCAGGAATGATAGCGAAAGTTTCTTTTATATTGAAAGTTTTGACTACCAGATACTTTGTCAGTTGATCTAGAACAAAAGTCACCAATCCAACAATCCAGAAAAAACGATTTTTCCAATACATACTTAGCAATTTTTATAGCTATTATTAATCAGTTTTTAGTGATGTAATTTCAAACAGATTCTTATGATACAAGGATTTTAGGCACAACTTTCAAGGATTATCTGGATTATCTAAAAATAATAATAAAAAGCGTGAATAATTTAGTGACTACTCCTTAACTATAAAAACTTAAAAAGAAGAAATCAGTAAAACATAATATGTCTGAGAATATAAGCAATAACTGTAACAGCACACACCACCGCTAGCTGTCCTGGTAACTGTAACCAAGAATATTGCATAATTACCTGGGCAAGGTTTGCATTAACTGTATTTGGTAGTTGTAGTATATAGCTAATACTTAAAGAAGTAATACCGCAGATGTGAATAATCAACAAACCACAAATACAACTAAAAGCTAAAGATTCTAATTTTGGGCGAGCTTGAAACGCTAAAAAACCACACATCCAAGCTCCAGGAATAAAGCCTAATAAGTAGCCAAATTGGGACAGTTGGAGATAGCCAATTCCTCCACCATTCGCAAATACAGGTAACAAAGTTAAACCCATCACTAAGTAGGCAATTTGAGACAGAGCACCTGCATTTTTTCCCCCTAAACATCCAACTAACAATACCCCACCAATTTGGAAAGGTACACCCAAAGAAACAACATCGATAGTGTGCTTACTCCATGCCCAGGGAACAGTTGTAGTATGTGCTTCTAAAAAAGTTCCACCAATGGTTAACAGTAAGCCAATCATAGACCATAGTAATTGATTGGATGCAGCTAACATTTACAATATACTCATATAATATATTCTCATTTAGTCCCAAATATTTTTAGATTCAAGTGTTATTTTTGCATTACTAATAGCTATAAAATGGATAATTATAAATTATACTCTTGCTAATGGGCACCTGGATGAATCAAGTCTTAGGTGACCTGAGGGAGTTCGAATAACTACAAGAAAGTGAAGTTGGGCAAAAAATAGCTCAACCGAAACGATTTATAGTTGAAATCTGGCTCAATAGAGCCAATTTAGACCCAATTATCCCACAGCTTTAGGATTTTGATTCTCCCAAAATGCATAATGTTTGAAGTTGTAGACTAAATTCTTCACTCTAATAGTCGCCTTGACTGACTGCTTACCAATGGAACCCATTAACTTGCCTCCGATTTCATTAACCCATTGACAAAAAACGTGTTCGACCTTAGTTCTGATTTGAGAATGCTCTCGATTATCTTCTTTGTGTTTTGCAGTCAATGGATGATTGCCGTAGGCTCGTTCATGAATGTGACTGAGGAATTATAAAATCTGTAGAATCGATTCAATAGATTCACTACCATAGGCACTATCAGCCCAAACCTCTTCCCCCTGGTTTTGCTCATCCAAGAGTGCCCCCAACACTTGGGAATCATGCACTGAGGCATCCGTGACTTGATAGCGACGAATAAAACCGTACTCCACATCGATACTGATGTGGTTTTTATAACCAAAGTAACTCTGACCATTATTTTTTGTCTAATGAGCATCGTTATCCTTCTGGGACAAACGATGAGGCTTTTGCGCCAACTTTCGGGAATTTTTCCTTGTGCAAGTTTTTGCTTCTCTTCCTTCGTATTATCCTGCTTGGGAAGTGGAATCAGTCTGGCATCTACTATTTGACCCCCCTTAGCTTGGTAGCCTTGGTCTCTCAGGTCGCGATCAAATTAATTGCTCAAACAGTTCTTCAATAAGACCCTGCTGCTTCAACTGCTGCCGAAATAACCAAACTGTAGTTGCATCTGGTAGTGGTTCTGCTAGCCCCAAGCCCAAAAATGTCATGAACGATAGTCGGTCATTGACCTGGTACTCCAGCTCCTCATCACTGATGTTATGTTGTACAGTTATTGCAGCACAAGCATTTTGAACATGACTATTGTATCTATGGGGTTTTGCCCAGCATTCTTTTTTTGTGCTTGTCATGCACTTGTTCTAAAATCGGAGGAAATTATGATCACGGCACCGTCTCGTCTAACTTCATTAACAGGGTCTTCTTGCTTTCTAACTTCTGGTATCGCTGTTCAAGTTCCCCCACTTTTTTCCCCATGGCGATTCAACCCCAGCTTCTGCTCTCCCTATACTCTCATCTTGGGAGCTACTTGCTCAATTTTTCCAGGTGCCAATATGTTTATCTAAGATAAAGTTATATTAACTTTATCTCCTAAACCCTTCAACATATCTGTTGGGGAAGTGTAGGAATCAATGTAACTAGTTTAGACGATTGGTTAATCTTGATAGTAGCAGACTTGTGGAACTTCTATTTAGACCTTAAACGCTCTGTAAAGTACCCTAAACTCAGATAGAAAATCTGGCATTCAACAATACACTATTATTTTCCAATAACTCTACTTTTACATTATTACAATGCCAGCAGTTTACAGTAAAATAATATCTTTAAGTCGTGCAGGGATAAAAATACAGTGACTCGTATAATCATAGTACGCCATGGTCAAACTAACTACAATACAGAGAGACGTATCCAAGGACGTACAGATTTTTCCAGATTAACTCAGAAAGGTCGTGATGATGCCAGTCATGTGGGTAAGTTTCTCAGCCAGGTTGTCTTTGACGCAATTTACTGTAGTCCCCTGAGTCGTGCAAAGCAAACGGCAGAAATAATCCACCAACAATTATCCCTCAATCAGGAACAATCTGCGGTTCCCCAACCTAGCAATAAATTGTTAGAGGTAGATTTGCCTCTTTGGGAAAAAATGCTATCGGCTGATGTCAAGCAACAATTTCCTGATGATTACCGCATTTGGAAAGAACAACCCCACAACTTTAAGATGCTTATTTCCCCTGGAGAGGAAAGCAAAGAACATTTTCCGGTTTTATCTTTATACGAGCAGGCTAGGGGATTTTGGCAAGAGATGTTACCCCGTCACCAAGGAAAGACTATTTTAATTGTCGGGCATAATGGTATTAATCGCTCCCTGATTAGTACAGCGTTAAACATTCCTCCCAGTAGGTACCACTCGATTCAGCAGTCGAATTGCGGCATCAGTGTGTTAAATTTTGCTGGGGGTTGGGGAGAACCAGTGCAGTTAGAATCCCTGAATCAAACCCAGCATATGGGAGTTACCTTACCCAGTCTCAGACCGAACCATCGAGGCTTAAGATTATTATTGGTTCGCCATGGAGAAACTGATTGGAATCTTCAGAGAAGGTATCAAGGGCAAACCGATGTACCTTTGAATGTAACGGGAAAGCAGCAGTCGCAAAAATTAGCTCAATTCATTCAAGATGTAAAGTTGGATTTAATTGTCAGTAGTTCCATGTCTCGCGCGAAGGAAACCGCAGAGATTATTTTGCGGTATCATCCGCACATCAGTTTACAGTTGGATCATGGATTTAAGGAAATTGCCCATGGATTGTGGGAGGGTAAATTAGAAGGAGAAATTGCTGAGGATTTTTGGGATGATTTACAACAATGGTATAAAAATCCAAATCAATTACAACTATCTTCAGGGGAAACTTTGCAACATGTGTGGCAACGGAGTGTAAACATTTTTAATGCAATTATTGAAGAATCATTAAATAAACAGTTGCAAACTATTTTGGTTGTTGCCCATGGTGGTATTAATCAGATATTACTTTGTCATATCTTGGGATTATCATCAGAAAATTTCTGGAATTTTCGTCAAAGTAATGGCTCACTGAGTGTAATAGACTATCCGAAGGGTTGGGATGGATTACCAGTACTGCAAACTATAAATATTACTTCCCATCTTCATGGTGGTGCTGTAGATAAAACAACTACAACTGGAGCGATGTGAGAAGAGGAGGCAAAGAATGTAGAAGCTCGAAGAGCTACTTAAAAAGGAGTAGGGTAAACTTTTGTAGTTACTTGGGAAAAAGGAAAGGGGCAAGATATTAGGTATTGCACAATCAAGGCAAAATTTTAAGATATGCGGGAATTTTCCCCTTATTGATGAATAGTCTCAATTTATGCAAAATCGAATATAATCCCGCAACGATGCAATGCCAGATATTAAATCCCTAATCCTAAAGAATCTAAAATACAAAATCTAAAATCTAAAACTGAATGTCTGGTGAATTACTACAACAAGTAAGGGTAATTGACCCTGTATCTACTACAGATTATATTACCGATGTTTTTATTGTCAATAATTGTATTCAATCAGTTGGGCATGATATTAATTCTATGCCCGATGATACTCAAATTCGTGATGGTCGGGGATTAATTTTAGGTACGGGTTTAGTTGATTTGTATAGCCATTCCGGAGAACCAGGATTTGAAGAAAGGGAAACTCTATCATCGCTCTGTCACGCTGCAATTAATGGAGGTTTTACTAGAGTTGCGATTTTACCCGATACCTCTCCAGTGGTAGATAATCCAAGTGTGGTAGCACAATTACAAAAGAACTATGAAACCATAAATATCTGCTCTCCCCAGCTCCACATCTGGGGTGCAATTTCTCAAGGAATTGGGGGTGATAAGATGACAGAGTTTGCTGATTTAGTTAATGCAGGAATAATTGGTTTTACAGATAACCAACCATGGAAAAATTTAACCATGGTAAGACGATTGTTAGAATATTTACACCCTTTTAACAAGCCAGTAGCTTTTTGGTGTTGCGAACGCCAACTTGCAAGTAATGGAGTAATACGGGAAGGGTATAATGCCATTCGTCTAGGTATACCAGGCAACCCAGCCTATTCAGAAACAGTAGCGATCACTAGCCTGGTTGAGTTGGTTGCCGCGACAAAAACCCCTGTACATATCATGAATGTTTCTACTGATCGTTCCGTACGAATAATCTCTAGTGCAAAAGAAGATGGTTTACCTATTACTGCCAGTACCACCTGGATGCATTTATTACTAGATACAACAGCAGTGGAAAGTTATGACCCCAGCTTGCATCTAGACCCGCCCCTGGGCAATTATAAGGATATGATGGCATTGAGGGAGGGTGTAAAAACAGGTATTATTGATGCGATCGCAATCAATCATAGTCCCTATACCTATGAGGAGAAAACTGTATCTTTTGCTGAAGCACCTCCAGGGGCAATTGGTTTAGAATTAGCTTTACCGTTGCTATGGCAAAACTTAGTGAGAACAGGGGAGTTTACACCGTTAGAGTTATGGCAAGCTTTAAGTAGCAATCCAGCACATTGTTTAAAACAAGAACCTAGTGTCATAGCTCCGGGGGAAAAAGCGGAGATAGTTTTATTCGACCCCCAAAACACTTGGAAAGTAGAAGCTAGTAATTTATATACACTTTCACGTAATACACCATGGTGGGGAAAAGATTTAACAGGTAAAGTTTTGCAAACTTGGTGTTAGTAGTAGAATTTTGGGTTGGAAATCCTTTCCTCATTCCTACAAAAATATTTGGGGTTACTGAATCAGGGGATGATTTCACTAAATTTTCAAGGATTTATCAATGGTTTCAAACCCTAATTCATCCCGCACTTATGCAACGCTGAAAATCCCTAAGACCTAAGATTCTCAGATTACGAAACTAGAGTAGCCTAGGGTTCACAACAAAAGAAAATATTCAACGTCTGGAATTGAAGTAATTGCTTTACCTCCTGCTCCCTGCATTCTGAACGATTGGTTTTGCTTCATTTGGTGCAAAGTCCCCTAAAAGACCCTATTCCCTCTCATCGGTTACCACAAAATCTTTTATTTCCCCTTGTTTCCCAAGAATTTTTTCTTTTTGGCTATTGCTGGAAAATAACACTGCACCTGCATTACCCGAGCGGATAAGTATACGCTTTTTTCCCGTCCAGGTTCTTTGTGTGCCCTGCTCAAGGGTTCCTTCAAAAACTTTTTTATCATCCACTATCACCCGTAACCAAGATTCTCCCTGAAGCTTTACATTTGCTTGTACTTGTTGAGGATTAGATGACGGTTTGGCAGATGGAGTCAAAGAAGGGGCAGGTTTCGATACAGATGCAGAAGTTTCTTCTTGGATACTAGTATTATTTAATACGGCCAATTCACCTAAGTTTATTTGCTGAGTATCAGTATTACTATTCGTTTTTTTGCTAACAGAGTTATAAGTTTTACTTATGCTGTGCATATAAAGAAGTACAGCACCAACAGACGCTAGCAACACCACATATGGGAAAAAAATAGGTATGTATATATTGGTTTTCTTTTCTTTTTGTGGAATTTCATCTTTGGGCTTTGGTGGTTCGGAAATTTGAATAAATTGCTCTGCGAAGGAACTACCATTTAGCCCTAAAGCATCACCATAACGGAGAATGAATCCCTGAACAAAAATCGGCTCCGGCAAGTCCTCAAATCTTCCTTCTTCTAAAGCTTGCAGTAACGCTGGTCTAATCAGCGTTTTCATAGCCATTTCCTCTATACTTAGAGACTTTTCTTTTCTGGCTTTAACTAAATTATTTACTATTTGCCTTAACTGCTGCTGTTGAGTATTATCTACCAGTTTCACAATCTACTCCTATACATAGATAAAATTTGTTTCTTAGATTGACTGAAGCGCTATGTTGATATATATGTATTATTTATGACTTGTCGTGTTTGTAACTAAAAAAAACATATTCATAATGGTCAGTTAGTTTGTTTCCTATTAAACAAACTAGTAATTATCAAAAATATATTTGTACTTAATAACACACCGCGAAGGAGGAGAGAACACTGCAACTGCCAATACAATTTCCCTTCAAGATATTGATTGGACTCAGTATAGCCGCAGCGGTCACTTATGTCGCTGTGTGTATATTCCTCTTTTTTTACCAAACTAGATTCCTTTTCTTTCCATCTTCTCATATTGAAACTACTCCTAAATCCTTTTATATAAACTATGAAGAGGTTTGGCTGCCCATCAAGGTAGGTAGGAATAAATTTGAACAGATACATGGATGGTGGATGCCCGCCAAGCAACCTAAATCTAAAGTACTGCTATACCTGCATGGCAACGCATTGAATATAGGTGCAAATGTAAACCATGCTAATCGCTTTTATCAGTTGGGTTTTTCTGTTCTACTGATAGATTATAGGGGTTATGGTCGTAGTCAGGGTTCTTTTCCTTATGAGATGCAAGTTTATGCAGATGCTACTGCTGCTTGGAACTATCTCGTACAAAAATGGGGAATTCGACCTAGTCAGATGGTCATTTACGGTCATTCTTTAGGGCGTGCAGTAGCCATTGATCTAGCTAAAAAATGTCCTGATGCTGCCGGATTAATTGTGGAGTCTTCTTTTACTTCCATTCGACAAGTTATATCACACAGGAACAGTTTTGGTCTGTTTCCCGTCGAGTTAATTCTAACACAAAGATTCGAGTCAATTGCTAAAGTCCCTAGGTTGCAAATGCCAGTTTTATTTATTCATGGCACTGCAGATGTAACTATACCTTATTTCATGAGTCAGAGGTTATACAATGCTGCTCCCAACCCCAAGGAATTACTTCTAATTGCTGGAGCAGGGCATAATGATATTGCAGATGTTGCACCTTCTAAATATATAAAAACAGTGAGGTCTTTTTTAGAGAAAGTTTATCCATCTCCCACACAAAGACCTAAAGTAAATGAAGAAGGATATAGATAAAGGCGTTGCTGAATCAGGGCATGATTTCACTAAATTTTCAACGATTTATCAATGGTTTCAAACCCTAATTATCCCGCACTTATGCAACGCCCGATAATAAGAAGGTCCAGCACAATGGACAACTAGATTGCACGAGGCGAGAGATATTCGGCTATATCGTCCCTAGCTTGTAGGGTGCGTCCAGTTATAGTAATTTTAGCCTCGGTGCGGGTAGGAATATCTTGACCTACACTAGCCCCAATTCTTCCCCTGCCACCCAGAATAAAAACTTTGTTACTCATTCAAATGGTACCTGGTAACTGTTTGCCCATCGTTGGCAACTGATGTCGATGCCACGGACTATTTAAGAATACTCTAAAAATAATCATGGGATGCATTACCCGAATTTCTCACTTGTGAGAAAAAACACTTGAATTAGTCAGATTTAGGATAAATCAATTAGTACATTGTCAAATTCCTTGCAGATGACAAGGACTACGAAGTCAAAACCGAGTATACAAAAGAGATATAAAATACATTCAAATTGAAAATATACTTAAATCAGAACACAATAGTGATAAAAATTGACACACCAACTTGTTGGCTTCAATCAAGTAAATTAACCCAACAGGACAGTTATTTCAAATCAGAGAGCGCTATGATTTAGATTATTTATAAGAAAGAATTTACGAATAAAAGTAAGATGTAATGTTGATGAGTAAAAAAACAGGGGCAAGTATTTTGGAGTATGCTAGACCCAGCAGACGAATCCAAATCATTAACAACATCACAAATAAAAGACTTGCGGTTGCCAGCATCGAAAATGAATGGAGTAGAACGTCGGGGCTTTCAAGCTCAGATGACGTTGAAATATTGCCAAGGTAGAGCAAGGTTAGCACAAACAGTATTCTGTTGGGGTAGAGAAAATATAGAGTTAGGGTAGCGGAAAAAAGAACAGGGATAATTTGTGTGGGATTACAATCAGCCTTTAGCACAGGAAAGCGTTGCCAGGAGAAACAACCTCTTCTCTTGTGGCATTATCCCTGGGATAAATTGCAGAATCTGATTCTCAACAAGACCCAACATTTAAAACTTCCTTAGCCTATACCCGGTTAACACCAACATCGGGACTAGAAAAACTCAAAGAACAGGGATTTAGCCAGGAGCAATTGCCTTGCGCCAGTACAATGGCACAAGTATTGAATAGAATGGGGTATGGTCTTCGTAAAGTAGTAAAAGCCAAACCTCAAAAAAAATTGCACAAACCCATGATATCTTCAACAACATCAAATAATTTAAGCCGCAATCAACAAACAAGCCTCAAAGTCAAACGACTAAGCATCGATTGCAAAGCTACCGTTAATATCAGGGGTTATTATCGTGGTGGAAAAACCAGAGGAGACAATCAAGTTGAGGATGATGATATAGGATGCACAGAAAAATATAGTCCCTGTGGGATTCTTGATGAAGATAGTGGGCAATTATTGTATATTAACTTTGGTAGTTCTTCTTATAAAACCAGGGATTTTATTGTTGATACTCTAATTCAATGGTGGAAGACAATGACACCAGAACAAAAGCAGGATACCGAACTGATACAAATTAAAGTTGATAATGGTCCGGAAAGTAGTGGAGTAAGAAATCAATAAAAAAAAAGGATGGTTGAGTTTGTTGATCTCTTAAATATACCAATTCAATTGCTTTACTATGCTCCTTACCATAGTAAATACAATCCCATAGAGGGTTGTTGGAGTATTCTTGACCAGCATTGGAATGGGGCGGGCGAAGCTTGTTGATGTTGAAGTCATGTTTTCCTGGGCTTCGAGTATGATTTGGAAAGGCTTATATCCTATCTTGAGTTTAAGTAAAACTGTTTACCAAAAAGGGATTTCTCTAACAAAGAAAGCTATGAAACAAGTCGAGTCTAGATTACAGCGAAATCCACTGTTGCCCAAATGGGATATCTTGATTCAACCGCTTTAGTTGGTAATCTCTTTTTCACAAATCACCTTATTAATCCAATTTGTAATTCTTGTAACCCCCATGCTGCCGGGTCTAAGTTGGATGCACGAAGTTTTGCAGCAAGTAAATGTTTACCACAAAAAATATAAAGGAGAGCATAACAGTATTCTTTATAATGCGGATTAAAGAATGTTTCGGCGTTGCATAAGTGGGGGATGAATTAGGGTTTGAAACCATTGATAAATCGTTGAAAATTTAGTTAAATCATCCCCCATTTATGCAACGCCAATGTTTCTTCTTGATGACCATGAACTAAATCATCCGTCACATCTAAATCGATTATTATCTGTCGCGGTGGCTGATGATAAGATTCTAAAAATAGCTCAACTAAATGTGTTTCTATCGCTTTAGCATCATAGTCAATAGGATGATACCGACTATTTTTTCTTGAAGATACGTCTTCTGGACAATGTTCGAGACCATTTAAGGTGCTTTTCCCCGCCAAAGTCGTTAATTCTTGTTCTGAGTTAATAACCTTTCCTACGGCAAGTGCGAATATTGGAGCGTGACGTAGAATTTCATGGTCATTTATGTCTTCATACACCATGATTAAGCCATATATATATCCTTTGTGCAATTAAGTTATGAACTGGATATAAAACTTTATTCGGGTCTCGGTAATCTTTCAAATATCTTGCAAATCGTGATGTTATTTCTCTTTTTCTGTCTAATTCCACAATTAATGTTAACCCTGCATCGGATGTTACAGCCTCTCCCTTTAAATTGCCTACAACTGGAAATCTCTTTACCTGTCCAAATCAAACTGTTCCGGGATAGAATGATTTTTATTTGGGGTCATCCTTTAAAGTACTGATATTCTTTTGCAATATACATACATTTTGGCAGTTTTATACCCCTCTTTTTTCAATCTTGGTGAGAAATCCGGGTAATACCACCAGTATTCTTACTGGTATTGTTATGCATGGGTTTTGTGCTATTTCCTCCTTTTTTCTTGCATCTAAATAGATTTATCTGGTCTGATATTCCCACAGCAACTACTTTTTATTTTTTTCAGCAAACCCTAATTAATCTTCACAACCGCGAAGTTGTAAAATCTTTGTTAAATTGAACAGGCATTTATGGCAGAAAACAGAAATCATAAGTTAGGGAAAAGCATTAACTGTGCTCGAATTGCAGCTTATGAATCCATAACACCCCTTAGGACATCGTTCCATATATCAGCAACCTGACAACTAACAACTGACAACTAACAACTCACAAAGGTATCCAGCATGACAGCAGCAACGCCACAGGCAACTTCCGCACTTCCAAATTTTTATGAAGGAATCCAATATTTTGGGGAAGCTCTACCAGATTTCGACAAATATGGGGCTACAGCTGCCATAGATTCAGCAACAGGTGCGATCGCATCCCCTACAGATCCAGTAGCGGTGTATCAAACACTACTTTTTGCTGATGCTCTGCGTTACCTCACCCTACAAGTTACAGGTAGTAAAGCATCGGGACATCCAGGGGGATTTGCCAGCCAAGCAGAGGCATATGCAGCTTTAGTTATGCTGGGTTACAAAAATATTATTACGGAAGTGGGACACCACGCCCCCGGATTCTATAGTGCCATGTTTTTAGACCGTTCTCTAGAAAACATGAGTATTTATACGGTACAAGAATTGCGCGATCGCTTCCGGGAAAAGCATGGTTTATTAGGACATCTTTCTGGTTATATCCCTGGTATTCTCGCTCCTGCTGGCCCCCTGGGGCAAGGACAGCATTTTGCCATGGCGGCGGCTTTATTACATAAAGATAAGTTGTTCCCCTTTACCTTGGGTGATGGGGGCTTGGGTGAACCCTATATCATGAGTGGGATGGCACATTTCCACACCGCTTATCCCCAAACGACTAATTTCTTACCCGTGTTGGTATGGAATGGTTACAGCCAAGAACACCACAGCATGGTTTCTCTCAAAACCAATGAGGAGATGATTGCTTATTGGCAAGGCAATGGTTTTGAAGAAGTGGTGTTGGTGAATGCCCAGGATTTTGATGACAAAGAGCAACCGGGAGATTACGTAGATAGTACCGCCTTTTCTTTTGAGAAGCGGTTGGAATTTACCAAGGCGGTATTAGAAGGTGTAGATAAAGCAGTACGTTCAGCGCTTGCTGGTAAACTTACTGTCTTTATCATTAAACAACTCAAAGGTGCAGGTGTTCATGCCAGAGGTGCTAAATCACACAACCTTTATCCCAAAGATACCCTCAATGCACCCCATATTATAGAATCCCTGAAAGAACGCTCTCTATCTGTGGAAGCTTGGCAATTAGTCCGCACAAACTGCGAGCGTGCGGGGGGTGGTTCCGCATCTAAGACTGTGGTAACTGAATTTGAACTACATTTGCCGGAATTAGGGGAATTACCTTTAGAAGAACATTCTGTGGGGGGAGAGCCAAAGGTTTCCACCACAGCTATGGGTAATTTAGTGGCAAAAGTGGGAGAGGTTGATAAAAACTTCGTTGTAACTAACGCTGATGGCAATGCAGCATCGGGGATTAATAACATCAACCAAGCATTAAAGATTATTCACCCCACCACTGATGAGTTATATCACCAAGCACCAAATGGACAGGTTTACGAACCATTAAGTGAAGATGCTTGTGCAGGATTAGCCGCAGGTTTATCTTTAATGGGTGCAAGAAGTTTGTGGTGTTCCTACGAATCCTTTGCCATCAACGGCTTACCAATTTGGCAAACAGTCACCCAAGCCATGGCAGAATTACGCCGTCCTACTCCTTCTACAGTTACCTTATACACTGCCGGGGCATTAGAGCAAGGACGTAATGGTTGGACACACCAACGTCCAGAAATTGAAGCATACTTTGCCGCCATGATGAGAAATGGCAATGTGTTCCCATTATTCCCCCCCGATGCTAACAGTATTCAAGTCTGTTATGACTGGGCTTTAAGCACAAAAAATAAGGGAATTGTTATTACTGCAAGTAAATCACCTCTACCCATTCGTACCACTTTTGAAATGACTAAAAAAGGCTTAGAATATGGTGGAATAGTATTACAAGAAGTGGCAGGAGAAAAGCAAGTTGTATTTGCCATAATCGGAGATATGACACTAATTCCTGTGTTTGAGGCGGCTGCTTTATTAGAAACAGAAGGCATTGGAGTGAAGATAGTTTCTGTTATTAATCCACGTCGTTTCTATCGTTCTAATGATACTGGTTGGGAGACTTGTTCTGAACCCGATGGTGATTTTATAAGTGATGAAAAATTCGCCGAATTATTTGCAGGTGATGCCTTAATTGGTGTTACCGGAGGTGCAGCAGGAATGTTAGAGCCAATTATGTTGCGGAGTAGTTGTAGAAGAGATACTTTCGCATGGAGGCGGGGAGAAACTACCTCTAGCGCAGGTGAATTAATGGCATTTAATGGGATAACTGCGGAAGCTTTGACGAAGAGAGCGATCGAGTTATTACACTAGGAGTCGTGTAATATCCCATCTAGGTTTTTACTTGGGTGGGGATTATTTTATTCATAATTTTGAAAAGAGCTGATAACTAGTCAGAAGATCTACATGACCTATAACTCCACTTATCGCACTTAATTTACATCCGAAGTCTCGGCATTGTTTAGCTATCGCATTGTAAATAATATTTTGAATATCAATCAATAGTTTACTATGAGCTAAAGTCTCATTTTTGCCAAAAAATTATATGGAAATATCCCACTAATCGCAGAAGGAGATAATATGCCTGTTGAGTAAGAGGAGTTATATCATCTGATGGCTGGAGTTTTTAAAGGACTGAGTAATTTTGAGTGGTCTTTGTTTAAGGATATTTTTCCGAAACCGCCAGAGAAACGCGAACGAGGAATGCCACATTTTTCATTTCATTATGTACTCAATACCTTACTGTATATATTGATAACAGGGTGTCCTTGGTGTGACGTTCCAAAAGGAGAAATATGGGCACCAAACAGCTCTGCACATCGATGGCTCAAACGTTGGCAGTTGGACGGGACCTTAGAGGCTTTACAAGCACTAATATTGGGAATTGGACAAGACAAAGGGTTAATCAACTGGAGTTATGGCGCGGTGGACGGGTCTTTTTCCCCCTGGAAAGGGCGGTGGTGATGGTGTTGCTTACGGTGGAAAAGGAAAGGATATTTTAATACACATTCTTACTAAAGGCTCAGGAATGCCTTTATCCAATTGCACCACACCTGCCAATGGTAGTGAAAGAGATCAGGTGATACCACTTCTAGACAGTGTAAAGGTTAAGACCAACAAACGCGGTAGATCCCGTAAACACCTGAAAGTGCTTGGTGCTGAGAAAGGCAACGATTCTAAGGATAAGCCCGCTGCTTTACCTAGAGGTTGTATTAGGCCGTAATGGCCCAACCCGGTTTGGAAGACAAAGAAGAAGAAGGGCTAACCCATTACAATTTCCCTCCCATCTGACAACAAGAAGGTTGTTTACCATGGTTAAAAAAAAATATCATCGTCTTGTTTGTTGTCAGAGGGGAAAGAATTTCAGCTTGTTTTTATGCTTTTTTGTCTCTTGCAACAATCCATATTTGGATTAACAAAATTATATTAGTGAGATAGTTCCATGCGTTTCAACCAAAAAATTACCTTCAGTATTTGCCTCATATCAGTTATTGCTTTCAACATCATATTTCCTTCTACTGCATTCGCTGCCAACACTACTAATGGAGCGAAAATTTTTGAGGCTAATTGTGCTGGTTGTCATATTAATGGTGGCAATATTGTCAGACGTGGGAAAAATTTGAAAATGAGAACATTAAAAATGTATGGCATGGATTCCGTAGATGCGATCGCGTCTATAGTTACCAATGGTAAAAATAATATGTCAGCTTATAAAGAACGTCTCACTGAACAAGAAATACAAGATGTGGCAGCTTATACTTTACAACAGGCGCAGCAAAACTGGCATTAAAGGGTAGTGGCAATAATTTTTTATTATCAATTGGATATAATTGGGCAATAGATGCATCATTATTGCTTGAGGATTGTCTCTCATACTGCTCCGATGTAAATCTTTGCACAGAAGAATCATCCTACTTTAGATTATCTGTGGTTTATTCTCCCAATCCCCAAAACGAATAAAATCCCTAGAATAATATAAAATCCAAAATAAACTAAGGAACTCAACTAATGGGAAAATACGTAAAATTAATCGTTATAACTACAACTATATTTTCCCTGTTGGGTGCTTCTGTCACCTTAGCAGCCAAGAAAAAACCTAAATAGCCAGATAAGTTTCCTCCTAATCGCATAAAACTTACAGCACTTATGCAACGTCCGGAAAAATAATTAGTTAATGCACAACAGGACGAGCGTGGAGGGATTCGAACCCCCGACCTACAGAACCGGAATCTGTTGCTCTATCCACTGAGCTACACGCCCTTATTTTTATTCCAGCAGTATAGCACTCTAACAGCTAAATTTGTAGCCTATCGCTAATTTTTTTACTCAATTTAATAGCTCTAAATACATGACATTACAAGTATTTAGCTGGATTCACGGGAGTTCCATTTTTACGAACCTCAAAGTGGAGGTGGGGTCCTGTGGATAAACCAGTAGAACCAATAGCTGCGATAGCTTGTCCTCTTTGTACGGATTGCCCTTATCTGATGTATATATTGCTACTATGCTCGTAGAGGGTGCTCATTCCTTTTCCATGGTTAATAATCACAGTTTTGCCATAACCACCATACCAAGCAGAGAAAATCACTGTTCCGGAATCTGCTGCCCTGATGGGACTAGCATGACTGGTGGCAAAGTATAGTCCAGGGTGAAAGCGCCGACGATGGAGTATGGGATGGATACGTCAACCAAAAGGGCTACTGATTCTTCCTGCACTTGGGTATGTGAAAAGACCTGCACCACGAGTTAACAGACTGGTAAGGGTTCTGGCTTTAGCTTGGGCTGCGTCGATTTTGCGCTGAATTAACGCCGTAAATTACTGGGATTCTCTTTCTAACTTATTTTGGGCTGCTTCCAAGGCTGCGTGCTCCCTATTTAAACGTTGGATTAAGTCTGTTTGTAAACCTGCCTGGGCTTGAAAATCAGCTTTTTGTGCGAATAATTGCTGTTTAATTAAAGCAATTTCATTTTTTTTATCTTCTACCTGGGTTTTATGCTGTTTTATTTATTCGGCTTCAGTTGTTAGCTTTGTCAGAATTTTTTGATCTGCTTGGTAAACAAACTTAAGTTGACGGCGACGATTAAGAAAATCATTTAAATTGCTGCTTTGGAGTTAAATAGCCCATCTTTGGTCTACTGGAGAGGGTTGGAGATATCTTAATCTAGCGATAGTAGCCTCTCTGCGTTCTTGAAAAGATACCTCTGCTCTAGCGAAATCTCCCTGTAAACTCTGTAATAGTTGGGTTTCTCGTTGGAGGCGAAACTGATTATCCTGAATGTTGTTATTGGTAATTTTCAGATTATTTTCTAATCCAGTGAGTTTTTGTTTTGCCTCTTGTTGTAAATTATTTATGCTATCAGGTTTTTTTCGGAGATTTTGACGCTGCCGATCGACTTGTTGACGTTGTTGTTTGAGATTATCGATGGAGTTGGCTGTAGCTGGATATAGGGGACGTAATGCTAATAGAAAGCATAAGATACTGCTTAGTAACAGCATCATCCAAGGTAATAATTTTGGCTTAGTTAACCATGCAGATTTCATGCTTACCTTACTATCTTTTACCCTGCATTACCTGATTCGGCAGATGCTAACACCTATTTTGTGAATGTCAGCATTGAATGACTATTTCTAGCAGTAAAGCTAACAATTGTCATTTTTTTATATCACTTTGAATGCAAACCCTAGAGGGATAATTTAGCTATTTGATTGGTAAAAAGAGGAAAACAATGAACTAATTGCCAAAAATAATTTGTTAAGGAACCAACTGAAAAAGTGTTTTAGTCCCTGTAATCGTTGAGAAGTAGGCATTATAGAAATAATTCCACAGCAGTGAAAAAAGAAGAACAAAAGTCCCTGCTCATGTATTGCTTGGTCATTCCAGGATTGATTATAATTGGCTCGGCAATTTTCCTGTTTAACCGCGACTATTCTGATTTAGTCAATGCGGAGAATAATTTATCAAGAATAGTAAATAACCGGAGTAGAAACAGAACTAGCCAACGACGTTTAGATTTTATTTACCATCGTACTCGGGTACAACGTATTAATGTACTTACAAGCCAAGCCTGGGGTCTAGTTGGTGGTATCATCACCGCTATTGGTGTCAATGGCATAATAACCAATAATTTGGCGGATAGCAAAGGATCAGGAGGAGACAGAGACAGAGGGGATCGGAGATAGGCTTGCACTATGGAAGAATATAGGGAGCAGGGGAGAAATAAGTTGACAGTGAGAAAAAATATTTTTTCATCACTCGAACATACAATTTAAATGTGTGACAACTTAATGCCTCTTCACCCTAGTTTCTTTATTCGTTTATCTTATATCTTTCTTCCTATAAACTGGTTTTCCAGGTTTCCAAATCAGCCAAAGAGCGATCCCGGTAACATCCATAACGCTCTTGCTTATTTTTTATCTTCCTACCTAGTTCCGGTATAATTCCGAAGTTTGGTGGCATGGGCTGGAAATGTTTGGGTGATGCAGAACTAATAAAATCGAATAATGCCCCCATCATCGTTGTTGTCGGTTGGCTCAAGGGCGTTTTCCCTAAAGCCAATCTTGCTGCATTGGTTCCAGCTAGCCAACCACCCGCTGCTGCTGCTGTATAGCCTTCTGTACCAATTAACTGTCCTGCTGCTAACAAGTTTGGGCGTTGTTTAAATTGTAGGGTTGGTAACATCAATTGGGGTGCATTAATAAAGGTATTGCGATGCATAACTCCCAGGCGTACAAAGTCTGCTGCTTCTAACCCAGGAATCAGGCGAAATATACGCTTCTGTTCGCCCCAACGTAGGTTAGTTTGAAACCCTACCATGTTCCAAAGTTTACCTGCTTTATCTTCCTGTCGAAGTTGTACCACCGCATAGGGACGCTCCCCCGTGCGACTATCGGATAAACCCACAGGCTTGAGAGGACCATAACGCATGGTATCTTCTCCCCTCCTAGCTTGTTCTTCAATAGGCAAACAAGCTTCAAAAAATTTGGCTGACTCACGCTCAAAATCTTTTAACTCCACCTGTTCCCCATTACGCAGTTCTTCCCAGAAGTGTAAGTACTCCTCCTTATTCATGGGGCAGTTGAGATAAGCTGCTTCACCCTTGTCATAACGGGAAGCCATAAACGCAATATCTTGGTTGATAGACTCTCCCACAATAATTGGACTGGCAGCATCAAAAAAACTGAGGTACTCCATCCCTGTGAAGCGGTGCAAATCTCCTGCTAAATCGGGACTGGTTAAAGGCCCAGTTGCTAAAACAACAATACCATCAGGAATGTTACTGACCTCATCCCGCCGGAATTCAATTAGGGGATGTGTTACTAAAGTATTGGTTAAATCTTGGCTAAATTGCCCCCTATCCACCGCCAAAGCTCCGCCAGCAGGAACCATATGCTCATCAGCCTTACCAATAACAACGGAACCCAAACGGCGTAACTCTTCATGTAATAATCCTGCCGCACGATCGCTCGCCATAGCACCGAAAGAATTGCTACACACTAATTCTGCTAAGTATTCTGTATGATGTGCCCCACTTAAGCGTTGAGGGCGCATTTCATGTAGAATCGCTGGGATCCCAGACTGGGCAATTTGCCAAGCCGCTTCTGTTCCTGCTAAACCACCTCCAATAACGTGAATTGCTTGTTTTCCCATAATTAATTGATTGTTTTTCCATAATTAAATCGTTGACAGTTGAAGGCTTTCCCCGCGCCTCTCCAGCTCCCTTACTTCCCTCCAAATCTTACCAGTGTGTTTCAATTGGTGCTAATATTCTTGGTAAAATTCTAGACTCTATACATTTTTTGTCAAAGTCATGGGTAATTCTTTTGGACATCTGTTTCGAGTCACAACTTTTGGCGAGTCCCACGGTGGTGGAGTAGGGGTTGCGATCGATGGCTGTCCACCAAGACTGGAAATTTCGGCAGAGGAAATTCAAGCGGAACTCGATCGCAGAAAACCAGGACAAAGTAAAATTAGCACACCCAGGAAGGAAGCGGATAGGTGTGAAATTATTTCGGGGGTATTTGAGGGCAAAACCCTAGGTACACCCATATCCATTGTGGTCAAAAATAAGGATACCCGTCCTCAAGACTATAATGAGATGGCGCAGAAATATCGCCCTTCTCATGCTGATGCTACCTATGATGCTAAATATGGGATTCGCAATTGGCAAGGTGGGGGTAGATCCTCCGCACGGGAAACTATAGGTAGGGTAGCTGCTGGTGCGATAGCTAAAAAGATTCTCCATCAAGCTGCTAGTATTGAGATCATTGGCTATGTCAAGCGCATCAAGGATTTAGAAGCCAATATAGATCCCAGCAACGTCACCTTAGAACAGGTGGAAAGTAATATTGTTCGCTGTCCTCATGCTCAATTTGCCACAAAGATGATTGATTTAATCGAACAAATCCGGGACGAGGGTAATTCCATCGGTGGTGTGGTGGAATGTGTAGCGCGGAATGTACCCAAAGGCTTGGGAATGCCGGTATTTGATAAGTTAGAAGCAGATATTGCTAAGGGTGTAATGTCCCTCCCCGCAAGTAAGGGGTTTGAAATTGGTTCGGGATTTGGTGGAACTTTACTGAGTGGCTTTGAACACAACGACGAATTTTTTATTGATGATAATGGAGAAATTCGCACGGTTACCAACCGCTCTGGAGGCATTCAGGGGGGTATTTCAAACGGTGAAAATATTATTGTCCGTGTCGCATTTAAACCTACGGCAACTATTCGCAAGGAGCAAAAAACAGTTACCAGTGAGGGAGAAGAAACGATTTTAGCTGGTAAGGGCAGACATGACCCTTGTGTTTTGCCCCGTGCTGTACCTATGGTAGAGGCGATGATAGCCTTAGTATTATGCGACCATTTATTACGGTATTCTGGACAGTGTAAAGTTATACGATAGCGAATGCGAATTTAAAGGATTAGTAGGGGATAAGCTTTCTATATTTCAGTTGTCAGTTATCAGTTCTGAACTTAACGTTTAATACCTCACAGATTCTAGTTTCCAATTTAGAGATAGAAACTGTTTCCGGCTACTTTGCCGCTTTCCACAAGACGTCGAACCTCAGACAGTGAGTTCCAAGGCTTGAACCTTGGAACAATATTGCTTTTAAAGACTTGACTATGTCATCTTTGAGCTAAAATTGAGACTAGTGAACCCTTGTAACCCCATCATTGGTAAAATTATTAGAAACCAACCTTAGAACTTTAAAACCCTAACATCTTTAAAATAGTTAGGTATCTAATTGGTTAGAATATCTTTAGCTATCTTTTTATCCTGATTTTTCTCAATCAGTGTCAAATTTCAGTGGGATTATATTAAATTTTGCTGCATTATCTTCCTTATTCTTATCTGTGGGAGTTACTGCTGTAGATGGCAATAAGAAGAAAGTGTATAAAAAAGCAATTATCAATTTTGCAGTATTTATGTAAAATTTGTACATAACTCTGTGGTGCAATGTTTAGAATAACCCTGATGAACGCAATAGTTATAGCAGCAAGTAGCGAGAATGTCTACTAAATTATTCTAATGTGAGGAATCCACTGAAATTAATATTTTAAACTTGCCATTATAGGTACAATATAACAATTGAATAATCGCCAAAAATTACGTTCATGGCTGTGATATTCTTAGGATTATTAGCTGCAACTTTAACAACAAGTGCTTTTTTGCCACAAATGCTGAAAACTTGGCAAACGAAATCAGCCAAAGATGTTTCATATACCATGTTAATTACATTTATCCTTGGCGTTTTCTTGTGGTTAATATATGGTTTTTACCGTCGAGATATAGCAATTATTCTTGCCAATGGAATAACACTAATTTTAAACTTGATGATTCTGTGGTTAAAAATAAAATATAGATAAGTCAATACCATGTCCCTTGAAACCTAGCATTTCACTGAAAAAGCATATTCCTGTGAACTAAATGAATACAACAGAGAAATAACCAGGGAAGTACAAACTAGAGCATGAATGCTTATGCACATTTCATCAGAACAAAAGTAGCTTAATCTTGAGGTATACACATGTTGTATTGTTCTTTACATCTAGAACCTCTCCATGTGAATTCTCACAAGACTTAGCTATCTTTAGTAAGCAACCATATAGCTATATAAAAAACAGTGAAAAAAAGAGTTACCCTCACTTTTCCCAAACGCGCTGTTCAAATACCTATTACCTACCGATTAGCAAAAGACTTCAACGTTGCTGCAAATATTATTCGCGCTCAGGTTGCTCCCAATCAAATGGGTAAACTAGTAGTCGAACTATCAGGGGATATAGATGAGTTAGATTGTGCTATTGAATGGATGCGAAGGTATAATATTCAAGTATCCCTCACCTTGGGGGAAATTGTCATTGATGAAGATGTATGTGTTCATTGTGGCTTATGTACTGGGGTTTGTCCCACAGAAGCATTGACCTTACATCCAGAAACATTTAAACTCGCATTTACGCGATCGCGTTGTATTGTCTGCGAACAGTGTATACCCACCTGTCCGGTTCAAGCAATTTTTACTAATTTGTAATTATTTTCCTGTATCTGATTTACTCTCAATTTCCAGATTTGGTAAACCCTCTATCTTTTCTGTGAATTGTGCTTCTGGATGCATGGGTACGCAAGCCTTTAACCCATGGTGGCACATATTCTGATGATTTTCTCATCAGTCTCCATCTCAACTCCAAACAAATCAAATTCCCGCTATTGCTGCATTACTGAAACGAGATAGGCAAGAATACCCCACTGATTTTTAAATCTCTAGATCCTGCTTCTACATTTTCTGCCTCAAGAGCAAGACCAGCAAGCAAACGCATAGGCTTATAATTAATTACATTTTGCTACATCAATTTGACCCGTTTGACCAGTCCAAATAGTTTCACATTATTCTTCTATATTATTTAGGAATCCCTAAAGCAAAAGCAAATGCATTTGCCGGATCTCTGAGTATAATTTCCAAAGGAACATCTGTATTAATTAAAGCAGTTGTTGTAGCTGATAGCGTTCCATCTCCCTCAGAAGCAATAATCACTTCTGCACCTTTTTTCAAAGCATCACGAGTTATTAATTGCGGATCAACTTCTTTGCTTGTAATTTTCGTAATTACTTGATATTTATCGGATAATGTGTTTTTTATTTTGTGCAAATATTGTTCTGGATTTCCTTAACCAGAAATAGGATTAAAAATCACACATATTTTACTGACCATATAACTTTTTATACAAAATCTAAATGTTGATTTTTTTAGAGTATTTAGATGGCAAAGGGAGCATCTCATTTGCTCCCAGGCTCAATCACCTTGTATATATACATCAGTTATGTCAGATTCAGAATTCGTAACCCATTGCTTGTATGCAAACAATGGGTTACGAATGAACAATTGACCCAATGTAGTGGTTGACTATGTAGCGATACTGAAAAAGTATCAATTAAAACAACTAATATACTCCCTTTACCAACGTTGCTATCTACTTCTTACATCAATTACAGCCACTTAATGGCACGTAAGGCGAATAACAAGCCAGTAGCGATGCCAGTAAACAAACCTAAGAAAACCAGGTAAGTAATTACGCCTAACATTTACGTTTCTCCACAATAGTTCATCATTTCTATTGAATCATTACTCATTGGTTATTGGTCATTTGTTATTTGTTATTTGTTATTTACTTGTCACAAAGCGCGAAGTTTTAAGAATCACTATCTAATTGTATTCAAACACGACTTCAGATTGCGATACAATACACTCCACTGGTTTGAAAAGTGTGTTGGCATGGCATCTCTAATTACAGTCAATTTACCGCAGCAGTCATACGAAATTGCGATCGCACCGGGAAATTTAGAACGACTGGGCGAATACATGGCTGATTTAAAATTGGGAAAAAAGGTACTGCTAGTCTCTAATCCCACCATTTTCAAACATTATGGGCAAAAAGCGATCGCTTCCCTAGAAGCTGGGGGGTTTAAATGTGTCCATCATATTCTTCCTGCGGGAGAACGATACAAAACCCCTAGCTCGATCAAAAAAATCTATGACGCAGCCTTAGCCAACCGTCTAGAACGCTCTTCGACAATGGTAGCGCTGGGCGGTGGTGTAATTGGTGATATGACTGGTTTTGCCTCTGCTACATGGTTAAGGGGATTAACTTTGTCCAAGTTCCCACATCCTTACTAGCCATGGTAGACGCAGCCATTGGTGGAAAAACAGGAGTAAATCATCCCCAAGGTAAGAATTTAATTGGTGCATTCCATCAGCCTAGGTTAGTATTAATCGATCCCGATATCTTGCAAACTCTAGCAGCAAGGGAATTTAGAGCGGGAATGGCAGAGGTTATTAAATACGGTATTATTTGGGATGCAGAATTATTTGCCCAAATGGAAAATAATAAAAACCTCAGTCAATTAGGGTACATTAAATCTGAGTTGATGGATTTTATTTTGACCTGTTCTTGCCAAGCTAAAGCTGATGTAGTTAGTAAAGATGAGAAGGAAGCAGGATTAAGGGCAATCCTCAACTACGGTCATACTATTGGTCATGCAGTAGAAAGTTTAACTGGCTATACCCAAGTCATTCATGGAGAAGCTGTTGCCATTGGCATGGTTGCAGCCGGACAAATTGCCATGGAATTGGGAATGTGGACAAAACAAGATACCCAAAGGCAAGACGCACTGATTCAAAAAGCTGGTTTACCTACAAAACTACCAGATAGTTTGGATATTAATACGATCGCAGATACATTGCAAACAGATAAAAAAGTCAAAGATGGGAAAGTGCGTTTCATTTTACCCACACAAATAGGTAATGTGGAAATTATTGATAAAATACCCACAGAGATTCTTTGTAAAGTGCTTTCAGCCATGAGAACCACAGCTTAAGATTCAACTATCCCTACGTTTTCCTGTTTTAAACCAGAAAATATTAAGCGCTCGCAGCCATCATCAAAATTATGTAACTTACGGAAAAACTTAATAGACCCCAGAAGAATATTTGGCATTGGAAAAAGTTGCGCAATCTAAACATGAATGAGTTTATCCCACTAATATGATTTTGTTAATCCAAATTATGGATTGTTGCAAGAGACAAAAAAGCATCAAAACAAGCTGAAATTCTTTCCCATGTGACAACAAACAAGACGACGATATTTTTTTTTACCATGGGAAACAACGTTCTTGTTCTCACATTGTACGGAAATTTTAATGGGTCTGGCCTTGTTCTTCTTTGTCTTCCAAAGCCCCTTGGGCCATTGCGGCCGAATACCACGTCTACGAAAAGCAGCGCCCTTATCCTTAGAATAGTAGCCTTTGTCAGCAGCAACCACTTTCAGGGCTTTACGGGGTCTACCGCGTTTGTTGGTCTTAACCTTTACACTGTCTAGAAGTGGTATCACCTGATCTGTTTCACTACCATTGCCAGGTGTGGTGCGATTGGATAAAGGCATTCCTGAGCCTTCAGTAAGAGTGTGTATTAAAATACCCTTTCTTTTCCCACCGTAAGCAACACCATCACCACCGCCCTTTCCAGGGGGAAAAAGACCCGTTCACCGCGCCATAACTCCAGTTGATTAACCCGTTATCTTCTGCAATACCCAATATTCGTGCTTGTAAAGCCTCTAAGGTCCCGTCCAACTGCCAACGTTTGAGCCATCGATGTGCAGAGCTCTTTGATGCCCATATTTCTCCTTTTGGAACGTCACACCAACCACACCCTGTTATTAACATATACACTAAGGTATTGAGTACATAAAGAAATGAAGAATATGGCATTCCTCGTTCGCGTTTTTCTGGCGCTTTCGGAAAAATATCCTCAAACAAAGACCACTCCAAATTACTCAGTCCTTCAAAACGTCCAGCCATCAGATGATATAACCCCTCTTACTCAACAGGCATATTATCACCTTCTGGGATTAGTGGGATATTTCCATATAATTTTCACTTGGGGAAATTATTGCCATGGCTGGTGGTTCAACCAATCACAATCAGATACCTATCAACTTTACCACTGAGTTAAATTTTGCTTTCAAAAAACGAGATTACCGAGTCTAAATGGTTAATGTTCGTCTCTGGATATCCAAAAGCAGAATTTATACTTATTCAGATGTAATGATTGTTCAGGGAGAGCCAGAATATTTTGACAACCACACTGATACCATTACTAATCCCCAAGTAATTATTTAGGTATTGTCAGATTCCACCCAAGGCTATGATAGAGAAGGCAAGTTTCAAGGCTACCGCACCATCCCAACATTGCAAGAATATTTACTCATCGACCAAACTCAGATTTACATAGAATACTTCTCTAAGACTGGAAATAAACAATGGAAATTACAGGAATGCGATCAAGAAGATAAGAAAATTTCCTTGACTTCCGTAGATTTAAAAATTCGCTTAGAAGATTTATACAACAAAGTACAATTTCCAGGGTAATCTTGATAGTTGGTAAATGTATGCCCAAACATCCTAGCTCAACTGTGTTAAATGAGAAAATTCACGACTGATCGGACAATTGGTACAGATAAATAAAATTCCCTAATAATGTCATCATAGTTAGAGTACACAAATACTGGAGATAAGACTACGGTTTACTCACGCCCTTTAGCCCGGTTAATCGAACAATTTCAGCGTTTGCCAGGGGTCGGTCCCAAAACGGCACAACGTTTAGCCCTCCATATTCTCAAGCGTCCCGAAGCAGAAGTACAGGCTTTGGCACAAGCCCTACTTGATGCCAAAAAACAGATGGGCTTATGCCGGGAGTGTTTTCACTTATCCGCAGAGCCAATTTGCGAAATTTGTCGCAACCCTAACCGCGAAATTAAAACTCTGTGTGTGGTAGCGGATTCTCGGGATCTAATTGCTCTGGAAAAAACTAGGGAATACAAGGGCAAGTACCATGTATTGGGAGGGGTCATTTCTCCCATTGATGGAATTGGGCCAGAACAATTAAATATTCAAGCCTTAGTGCGG
>CBZS010000198.1 GCA_000613065.1 Richelia intracellularis
AAAGCAATGATTGAGAATAATCTACCTATTGATCGTTCTCTTTCACCTCAACAACGAAGACGACTTCAAGGACATATTCAGGTATTTATCGCAGAAAAAAAATTATTGGTTGTCAGGGTTTGCCGGTGACAGAATAAATCAAGGTGACTATTGCTGCTGTTGCTTGTTTACTACTGCTAAATGAAAGGGGCAAATATTTCCCAAAGTTGCGCTCTATTATAGTTTATTCTAGTGCTTATTTTGTGAATTAAACTATCTCAATCAGTAATTATATAGTTCAAGAAAGACGTTCCGCTAGATTGGGAGAGTAGTGGACTAATCACCAGGTTGTACTATCTTGGGAACAGATAACGCAAGACACTTATAATTGCAAGATGGAAACAATGTTGTACTACATGAATTTGCTCATCAATTAGATCAAGAAGATGGCAAAGCTGAGGGTGTACCAATTTTAAATAGTAAATCGAACTATCAACTTTGGTCTCAAGTCATGACTATAGAATCTCAGCAGCTTTGTGATAATATTCATCGAGGTAAGCCAACAATAATGAATAGTTATGGTGCAACAAACCCAGCATAATTTTTTGCAGTAGCAACCTTTTTTTGAGAAACCCCAAGGATTATCTAAAAAACATCATCGCTTATATATATTATTAAAGGAATATTACCAATAATATCCGCTATTATGGATTTAGCCAACCAGACTATAATTAGTCATTAACATTAGATTAATAAAAGATAAAGATGCATCTATTTATTCATGATTTTATTACAAGATTTGTTTGTAAGTTATCTTATTAACTAATATTTTTATTCTGAGGATAAAAGAACAATATTTAATAAAGTGCAGAATAAATAATAATTTTAGAGAACCAAAGACGAAGTAAAATGATACAAACAACTGCTATGGGAGATAATGAATCTGGAATTTGTGAAATCTGGTTACATCCTGTATGTAGTCTAAGGATGATATAGGTCATAGATAGAACTAAAAGTATCAATATAATTTCAAGATTCATACTTCCCAACATTGTGCTGAGTAACAGAAAAATTCCTGGAGATAACAAGGATGAACCAGCAATAAAAATATCACCTTCCGGAGCTCAAAAACCTCTAAACATTTTTTTGATCGAAATACTTGCGATGGCAAAGCTGATAAATTGTGTGATTCCTAACCCAATGATTTGAGCAACATTAAAACGATTGTAGCTACTGAAAAAATATAGACTTGATAAGGAGCTATGGACACTAAACAGATTATATAAAAAATACCAAAAGCAATACCTACAGCTAAAGCGCGTTTTTTTCCAATATTTTGATAATATGCTGGTAGACCTCATACCAGATTTGTCAGAAAAACTTTCAACCCTTCTAAAGCATCTTGACAGGTATTTTGAATATTGAAAGTATAATCTGAAGACTGGGACGATCTTCTATCCCTACTTCGGTTTTCTGTTTGAGATGTATTGTATTTGCGAACGCTATAATTTTTTGCTGATGTTTTATTAGCATTTTCAGAAATATTATGCTTTACAAATTCTGAGGTTTCTTCTGCAAAAGACTCTAAAATAAATTCCTCAGTCCATAAAGTTGAACTAGAACCCGATTGACGACCATACACTTTAACTGTTTTAATCACCTTCACACCCAACTTAGACATACCATTTTTAATGAAAGGTAAAATATGCTCCTGAGTTGGTGGGTCTAGTTATTCTAAAAAAATCTGTAAGCAGGTATCCTTTAAATTAGTCTTAACACTGATTCCCTTGGGATTGAGTTGTCGATTAATTAAAGATGCGATCGCTTTAGGATTCCCCTGTCTGGCTAATTCAACTATATTTGGCTCTGATGGGTTCACAATTATACCTCACAGGAACAAGAAGTAGATGATTTCAACTTATAATTCCCGTATCTACATAGTCGCCAACGCTTGCCAAGGTATTATTTAACCACGGCAAAAAATATCAGAATAGATAACTATAACAACAGTAACTTACCTCTTACTGCTTCCATACACACAGCTACCCGCGCACTGGTAGTACTATCTTCCCAACTATCAATATCCAGTTTTTCTTTCAGTCGCTGGACATCATTTTGAGCAGTCCTTAAAAATACATGCATTCTTTCTGCGCTCCCATGATCTGTTAAAGAATCATGGCAAAGTAAGTTTAAGGCTTCTAGTTCTTTCTCGGTTAATTTCATTTGCTGGCGTAATTACCTAGGAATAAGAAATTCGCCTTTTAAGGCACTGACAGCACCTTCCATAAAAGCCTTACGTAATTCCATCTTCTTTACCACCACAAATTCCCCATGATGTTTATTTATTAAGTGGACTAGGTGTATTAAAAAACTATAATCACTAGTATAAACTAGGATATTTAAGTCGCGGAATTGTTCAAAAATTTGTCTTAAAAGTTCGATGCCCGGTTTTGCAGACTGCTCCCCCGTGATAGTACAAAATTGAAGATCCACCACCACTAATTCTGGGGTTTATAACTCTAATCTAGCCAAACCCTGTTCCGGAGTTTCCACACAAACACAATGAGCAGATGCCTTTATCTTCTGTAAAAAACAGCAGTTGTGTTGTGCGACTTCTGGATGATCTTCAATGACTAGGAACAGGGGTTTATGGAAATGCATCAGGTGATTTTGTACTCATGTGTCCAAGGGATAATACAATTATAAATTACCATCTTAGGTACAAGAGGGGTGATACAGATGATTTGTAACTCTTTATCCTTGTCTTAAATATCTGGAGAATTTAAAGCCCGATCCAGTATATGCCGGGCTTCCTCTGCCTTTACTCTAGCTTCCTGGTAACGTAGATTTGCTTGGGCAAAGCTTTTAAGAACCTTAAATCCTTCCTTGAGACTAGCAATTTCTTCCTGTGCGATCGTTTCATCGGAAAATAGAATATCAATGGCTTTACGTACTTCCAAAGCTTCAGTGCGTGATTCTTGAACCTTCAGCTTTAAGGTTGCTAAATTACTGAGAATTTGTACAGCTTGGGTAACTTCTTCTTCTCCGCTAGCAGCCATCTTATTGGGTTCTTTAAGTTCAATTAATTGTTGGGGACTAAATCCATCTTCTAATTCAGTAGGAAGTTTACCCTCTTCCATCAGTTCTATTAACTGATCCATGGCTTTATCCCGGGCTTTGGCAGAATCTTTACCAGGAACGGAGAGGATGATTTCCGGACTTTGAGCGAGAGTATACTGAACCATATTTAAGCAAAATCTAGGTAAAAAATTGCTGTTATTACCACTAGAGGAGTATTATTCTACAATAAATTTCCACCGTTAAAAGATTGTCAGTAATTAAGTTTACATACCAGGTTGCTAAAGAAGCTCGCAACACATAAATCAAGTGTCATCGTGATATTTCATTCAGCCAGTGGGGAAAAATAAGTATAAAAATACCCAATTTCTTGAATTTATTTGGTGATTGATTCACCAACAGTTACCACAAACCAGCAATTACGTAATTGTCACTCCTAAGAGTTCCCAATAAAACAGCATAGTAGATATTAATCGAGATTTTTATGAATAATCCTGTAGCTGACATTGATAATCTTTCTACTCAACTAACTAAGTTCGCAAAACCAAGGAAATCTAAGCTTTTAGTTGTTGATGATGAAATAGATAATTTAGACTTGCTCTATCGGACTTTCCGTAAGGACTTTCAAGTACTAAGAGCCCATAGTGGGGCAGAAGCGCTAAAGATTTTGGCAGAGGAAGGGGAAGTAGCTGTAATTATCTCCGACCAAAGGATGCCGGAAATGAAGGGGACGGAATTTCTCCGCAAAACTTTACCTGAATTTCCCGATACAGTGAGAATTATCCTCACTGGTTTTACCGATATTGAAGACTTGGTGGATGCAATTAATGCTGGACAAGTCTATAAGTATATTACAAAGCCATGGGACCCAGATGAATTAAAGGTGGTGGTAGATAGGGCTGTTGAAACTTACGACTTACTCAAACAACGTACAGAAGAGCTAGAGCGGGCTAATGCCCAAATGGCTTTATTAACCGTGTTAGTACAACTAGCTCAACAAACCGATGATTTAGCAATTACCCTCACACAGATTGCCACAGCTTTTGGACAAAGTTTTGCTGTGGATACCTGTATTTTACAGATAGTAGAAAATGATGGTTTAACTCTCCAACAGGGTATTTATGCCGAAGAAGGAAAAGTAGCTAATTGGTTAGCAGAAGATTTCCTAGTCCAATATGCGATCACTAGTGGAAAACTCCAAGTATCAGTAAATATACCAAAAGACAAAAAATTATCTAGCATATCTCACTACTCAGATAATGGTGTACGAGCACATTTGGTAATCCCAGTTAGCTATGCAGGTAATGTTATTTCCATACTTTCTCTGCAATGGAAACAGCCCTACGCCTTACGGGAAGATGAATTAAAGCTCATACATTTATCAGCCCAATTGGTGGCAATTGTCCTTAATTGTAGCTGTAAGTTTTAAATTTGTAGTCTAATGGTCATTAGTATATGCCTATTTGAGGTCATTCCTGGGAGAGCGACTAATGACTGCGACTATGTCCGACGAAATACGCACCATTTTTGACCAAATTGCTCCAATTTACGATCGCCTAAACGATTGGTTAAGTTTGGGACAACATCGGATTTGGAAGGAAATGGCGGTGAAATGGAGTGGAGCAAAACCAGGAGATACTTGTTTGGATTTATGCTGTGGTAGTGGGGATTTAGCTTTCCAGTTAGCTAGACATGTGGGCAAAACAGGACGAGTATATGGAGTAGATTTTTCTGCATCCCAATTAACTATTGCTAAACAACGTTCCCAGGAAAAGTACCCTATTCCCCCCATTAATTGGATAGAAGGGGATGTTCTGCAACTCCCCTTTGAGGATAATATCTTCGATGGAGCTACCATGGCTTATGGATTAAGGAATGTAACTAATATTCCTCAAAGCTTGAAAGAAATTTATCGTGTTCTCAAACCAGGGAAAAAATCCGCTATCTTAGATTTTCATCGTCCTCAAAATCCCATAGCAATAGGCTTTCAAAACTGGTATCTCAACAATTTGGTTGTTTCTGTGGGCAATTGGATGGGATACCGGGAAGAATATGCCTATATAAATCCTAGTCTAGACCGTTTCCCCCGGGGCAAAGAACAAGTCGAAATTGCTTTACAAGTCGGTTTTGCTCACGCAACCCATTACCCCATTGTTAACGATATGATGGGAGTATTAGTAGTAACTAAATCAGATAGATAAATAAGTGGTTCTTTGGTTGATTGTGAAGGTATTATTACTCAACATCAAAATTCATAATTAACACTAATCCAAAACTTCCAACTCAAACTCAAAATCCGTGAATTGGTATCATTTCTGGTTGTATATTACTCCCCCTGTCGCAGGTGGAATTATTGGCTATTACACCAATGATATAGCCATCAAAATGTTGTTTCGCCCTTACCGAGCTATCTACATCGGTAGGCAAAGAGTTCCTTTTACGCCGGGACTAATTCCTCGTAACCAAACTCGTTTAGCGCAGAATATTTCTGATGCTATTATGAGTTCCTTACTTACCCCAGAGGAAATCCAAAATCTGGCGCGAAGATTGCTCAAAACAGAGCGAGTACAGGCAGCTATTTTGTGGCTGTTAAGAATGGCGATCTATCAAGTAAAATCTGAAAAAGAACAAAAAACTGCCAAAATTGTTGCTAATATTTTACAGGATTTATTAGGAGAATCTTTGCCTAGACTATTAAAGGTATTAGCAAGGAGAGAGGACTTTTTTGAAGCACAAATAAATCAAATATTCGACCAGGTCTTATTAGAGTTTCAATTGAGTGAAGAACAAGCTCAAAAACTTGCCGATTGGTTAATTAAGGTTGTTTTACCAGCAGATAAAATTAGGTTAACTATTATTGACTTTTTAACTGATCGCACAATTCAAACCATTGATGAAAGTTTCCGCGAAAAAAGCAGTGGTACTTATTGGGTGGTAGCAAATTTATTTGGATTACGTAATACCCTGATTCGCTTGCGTACCTTTTGTTTAGACGAGAAAGAAATTACCAATAATCGTATTCGGGAGTGGATGCAAGATTTACAAATAAGCGATCGCTTACGGCGTTTTTTACAAAATCTTTCTTTACAAAACCTTCCTATATCCACCGTCAGACAGTTACGTCAAACTACCCGTGAAAGTGTGCGTCAATATATCCAAACCAGTGGAGGAGATTTGCTGGAAGGATTAACAGGTTCAGTCAACTGGGATCGTATTTCCGTACTTTTAGTAAATCGCCTCAGTTCTTCCCCTGTGATGAATGCTTCGTTAGAAGTAATTAGCCAGGAATTAGCTTTTATTTTGGAGAGGTATTTAGAGAAAGATTTAGAAATGATCGTATCCCAGGCAATTCCTATCTTGTCTATCGACCAAGTAATTGTAGAGAGAATTAGATCTACACCCCCGGCAGAATTAGAAGCAGCAATCGAGGGAATTGTGAAGAATGAATTGCAAGCTATCGTTACCTTGGGGGGAATTCTAGGGGTGATTGTGGGACTATTTCAAACAACTTTTTTGTTGTTTAATCAGTAAGGTGTTTTAGATAAAAATCCGGTTAGAATATGGATAAAATAAGTATTGTGTTCTTTTAGTCACGCAATGAATTAATCAAATCCTTCATTAGTAATATGCTCTAACAATCCACCACAGGCATCCATTAGTAAATCTATCACTTGGTTGAAACCTTCGGGACCGCCATAATAAGGATCGGGTACTTCCTTAAGATCATAATGGCAGCAAAAATCACACATAATACGAACCTTTTGTCCGTATTCTCCCGTAGGATCGAGATAGAGGATATTTTGATAATTCTCCCGATCCATTGCCAATATTAAATCAAACTCTTGAAAATCTGAGCTTTGGAACTGGCGAGCTTGACCTTTGAGTTTAAAACCCAATTTTTGCCTTGCTGCTGCACTCATGCGTCTGTCAGGGGGGCTGCCAATATGGTAACTGGATGTTCCGGCAGAATCACAGATAATGCGTTCTGTTAACCCTGACTCCTGAATTAGGTGATTCATAATATTTTCCGCCGATGGCGATCGACAGATGTTTCCCAAGCAGACAAATAATAACTTATAAGCCATAAACTATGTTGATTATTTGTCATTGACCATTAGTAAATATTAAAGATCAATGACAAATAATTAATTAGTACAATCCAGGTAGTTCTAAACCACTTGTTAAGTCTTCCATTCGTTCCCGCATGGTAGCAGTGGATTTGTGGTAAGCATCCTTCATTGCTGCTGCAACTAGGTCAGAAAGTACTTCTGCGTCTTCATTAATAGCATCAGGGGAAATTTCGACGCTTCTGGGTTCTTGGTTTCCACTGACAATCACCTTAATTAAGCCACCACCAGCTTCACCAGTAATTTCCATTTGCTCCAACTCTTCTTGGAGTTGCTTAGCACCTTCTTGAACTTGCTGTGCTTTTTTAAAGGCATCAGCTAATTCTTTCATTTTGCCTAAGCCGAAGCCAAATCCTTGCCCTTTTCCTGTCATAATTTTTTATCCGCGTGTACATTTAATCACAAATCAAATTCAATTATAGATGCGAGGAGGAATTTGTCATTTCTTATAGAGAATTTTAACTAACTGCTGAGAACTCTCCAATCATTTTGACTTCTGGTTCTAGCCAAATAGACCACTGTTCTTGAACCTGGTGCTGAATGTGACTGATAAGGCTAAATATATCCCCAGCACTGGCTCCACCACAGTTAATAATAAAATTAGCGTGGCGTTGGGCTACTTGGGCTTTACCTATTTGGAATCCTTTAAGACCTGATTGTTCAATTAGCCATCCTGCACCATGGGGAGTTGGATTGCGAAAAACACTCCCACAACTGGGCTTGTCGTATGGTTGAGTACTGAGACGATGCCTTTTATGCTCCTTGGTAATTGCTAATAATTGCTCTGGATCAGTTCCCGGTTGTAATTGGAAAGTTGCTTGGGTAACTATGCGATCGCTTCCTTGTAAATTAGAAGTACGATATCTATAATCCAATTCTTTGGGAGTCAAGGTTTCTAAAGTCCCATCTGGAGATAAAACTTGGGCACTGACCAAAATATTTGCAATACAACTGCGATGAGCTCCTGCGTTCATCACCACAGCCCCACCAACGGTTCCAGGAATACCCACAGACCATTCTAGCCCTCGCCAACCTAATCTGGCTGCCTCCCATGCCAAACTAGGAATAGATTCCCCTGCAGCAACTGTTAATTGCCCTATTTCTGGATTAAAGTTACTATGGCGTAATTTACGAGTTACAACAACTAAACCGGATATACCGCGATCGCTAACTAATAAATTAGAACCAGCACCGAGAACTGTAATTGGTAATTGGCAAGTCTTAGCGTATTCAATACTTGCCCTTAATGATTCTAAATTGCGGGGTGCAGTGTAGTATTCCGCGGGACCGCCAACCCGATAGGAGGTATAGCCTGACAGGTATACCTGAGTTTTGATCCCGCAGTCTGTACCTGGTAAATAAATTTCTTTGCGTTTGCCTAATTTGTCTGTTGCCCGTGAATTAGATTTTATATCAGCAATTGAGCAGACACTTGCAGCTGCCTGGGAGATTGTCATATTTTGAATCAATTTTAATTTTAACAATGTTTACCGTAGTCGTACGGTTATAACGTCAAGTTGTGTAGAACTTCCTAGACGGATAATACGCAAATTATGGGAACTACCTTGGATACAAAATCAGAGATTTTACCTATGGGGAAAAAGCCTAAGGTCTTACAAGCATAACTCCTTGTTAGGAAGTGACTGTAGCCGTTTGACGGAGTGTGTTAATCACTTCCGGAATTATTTGGTTTAAGTTCCCTGCTCCCAGAAATAGTGTTAAATCTCCTGGACCCAATGTCTGTAATAAACAATCACACACATTTGCTAAAGTGGGTTGGTAAATTACTTGTTCGTGGTACCTGCTAATTTCCGTAGCTAATTGTTCTCCACTCACTAGCCCTAAATCAACTTCTCCAGCGCTGTAAATGTCAGTGATAATTACTGCATCTGCATGGGCAAAGGATTGGGCAAATTCATCTAAAAAGGTTAGGGTACGACTGTAACGATGGGGTTGGAATACAGCAACAACTCTCTGTCCCTGTTGTGCTTGTAATCTTCCTGCATTAAGTGTCGCCTGAATTTCACTGGGGTGATGGGCATAATCATCAATGAAGGTAATACCGTTAACTTCACCCCGCAATTCAAAACGTCTTCTCGCGCCTGAAAAGGAGGGTAATCCCCGGACAATATCTTCAAATTCTAAGCCTAGATTACGACCAATGGCTACTGCTGCCAGGGCATTACTCAAATTGTGGTGACCAAGTAAGCGTAATTTTAATACCCCTAGGGCTGTTCCTCTTTCCCAAACTAATGCTGTAGTTCCCTCAGCATGATAATCAATATCGGTTACGCTATAGTCTGCATCAAAGTTAGAGTTAATACTGTAACTAACAGTTGGTTTTAAGCGATCGCGGACTGTGGCACAATCAATACAACCCACTACAATTTCACATTGTTGAGCAAATGTCTGGAAAATATCCACTACTTCTTCTAACGTTTCATAATGGTCTGGATGATCCAGTTCAATATTCGTAATGACACCTATTTTTGGCCTATGCTTGACTAGGGAACCATCGGACTCATCTGCTTCTGCTACCAAATACTGGCTCTGCCCAACTCTAGCATTTCCTTCCCAAGCATTCACTTCGCCACCCACAATTATTGTGGGATCCAGGCCTGCTTCTATTAACATGTATCCCACCAAACTACTAGTGGTGGTTTTACCGTGGGTTCCAGCTACAGCGATACTATGGTGATAAGTAATCAATGCTGCAAGAACATCAGAACGGTGAAAAATTGGACACCCTAATTCTATGGCGGCTTTGTATTCTAAATTATTGTTGTTAATAGCTGTAGAACAGACAACTTGTGGCATGATTGTTTGCTCTACATTAGGTATTTCTTCTTGCTTTTTTAAACATACTTCATTTGTGGGTATTAGGGTTCGAAAGAATTGCAGATTACTAGCTTCTTGTCGATCAAAAATATTAACCCCAATAGATGCTAAACGCTTTGTTATGTGATTGGGACGCTGATCTGAGCCTGAAACTGGTAATTGCCTATTTGCCAACACATAAGCTAACGCCGACATACCAATGCCGCCAACACCAATAAAATGAAATGGTCTACCGTCAAAGTCTACAGGGTTGCTCATTGATTATTCCTCAAACACCACACCACATAATCATCACAAATGACACGCGTATCATAACAGGCTTTTGTTTTCTATCGATACTGTCCCCCTACAATTTTCATATTTGAGAATGAATGATTTCTCTGTTATGTACTTGCTTTTTTTAGATGATTTTACCGTCATAGTCAGTTTTTCTTTCTGAACCATTATTATGTTTATTCTGAAAATTTCTGACAGTTCGGGACATAAATTATGTGTATTTTCGATTACATATTTGTAACTTGAAAACCATAATTTCAATCGAATATGAAGCTGCATAGAATAGAGCCAAGCAAACTTGAACGGTTTAAATACTCATGAGTCGCCCATTTAAGATTGAGAACACGCAGAGCGAAGAGGAACTAAAAAAACTGCTACAGACAGCCTGGTTGGGAAACCAGAAAGAAAAACTACAGATGTTGTGGTGGCTCAATGCCGAGTGGACAAGTAAAGGAGCAGCAATAAATCGGGAAACCCTTGGCTAGAGATACTTCAACAGTGACAATATGGTTGCAGAAGTATATAACTGGTGGTCTGTCTGGCTTATTACAAATCAAGAAAGCGGCAGGAGCAAAACGAAAAATCAATGATGATGCGATCGCAGCAGTTAGGTGAAGATTATGCAATTTTACAAATTGACCAAGCTCCTGCTCATACAAGTTGTGGGATTAATTGGCCAGAAAATATTATTCCCCTGCTTCAACCACTTCATTGCCCTCAACTTAATCCAATCGAAAGGCTTTGGCACTTTCTCAAAAAACCTCTCAAAAACGAACTTTTCTCTTCTTTGCAAGATTTACGTGAGCCCATACAACAATTGTTCGAGCAACTTACATTTGAGCAGGTAATATCTATCTCCTCTTACAACTTTATTTTAGAAGCTCTTTTATATGCAGCTTCATATTAAACTAGTATAATTTGGCTACAATGATATTTAAATATACACATGCTAAACGAAAAAGCTAAAAAGTTGAACTTTCTAATTAACCCCACATGCATATTATTTGGGTGCGACTCTTTTGGTAGTACGGAGTATGATATAAGAATAATAAATGACAAGTCAACCAGAGTAATATTGACAGCCAAAAATGTACTTGATGGGATTGGCTTGTAAAAAGTGCAAAAGCAGGAACAATTCCACACCCTATGCAAGGATCTACATAAAATCAAGGTATGTTTTGGCCACAAGCACGAGAACTATTTCAAGAGATAGTTAGTTCGTTAGACTCAGACAGCATTTGTGGGTTAGAACACTCCCAGATAGAGAGTAAGTTACTTGAGAATGGATAGGAACTATTGAGACGGTTGTTACAAGACTATATCCCAATAATATAATTTTGTTAATCCAAATATGGATTGTTCCAAGAAACAAAAAAGCATCAAAACAAGCTGAAATTCTTTCCCATCTGACAACAAACAAGACGACGATATTTTTTTGAAACCATGGGAAAGAATTTCAGCTTGTCAGATGGGACGGAAATTTTAATGGGTCTGCCCTTGTTCTTCTTTGTCTTCCAAACCCGCTTGGGCCATTGCGGCCTAATACCACGTCTAGGTAAAGCAGCGCGCTTATCCTTAGAATCGTAGCCTTTGTCAGCAGCAAGCACTTTCAGGGGTTTACGGGGTCTACCGCGTTTGTTGGTCTTAAGCTTTACACTGTCTAGAAGTGGTATCACCTGATCTGTTTCACTACCATTGGCAGGTGTGGTGGGATTGGATAAAGGCATTCCTGAGCCTTCAGTAAGAGTGTGTATTAAAATACCCTTTCCTTTTCCAGCGTAAGCAACACCATGACTACCGCCCTTTCCAGGGGGAAAAAACCGGTCCACCGCGCCATAACTCCAGTTGATTAACCCTTTCTCTTGTCCAATCCCCAATATTCGTGGTTGTAAAGCCTCTAAGGTCCCGTCCAACTGCTAACCTTTGAGCCATCGATGTGCAGAGCTCTTTTATACCCATATTTATCCTTTTGGAACGTCACACCAACGACACCCTGTTATTAATATATACAGTAAGGTCTTGAGTACATAACGAAATGAAGAATGTGGCATTCCTCGTTCGCATTTCTCTGGCGGTTTCGGAAAAATATCCTCAAACAAAGACCACTCCAAATTACTCAGTCCTTCACAACGTCCAGCCATCAGATCATATAACCCCTCTTACTCAACAGGCATATTATCTCCTTCTGTTATTAGTGGGATAGGGACAAGGATATTTTGATAAACGCACTCAAGATGAAATAGAGGGAGAGTGTGCAGGTACAGACTCAGTAAACAGAACACACAAGAAAAAATTGTCGCGGAAATTGACCACATTATTTGGCACAGTAATCGCCAATAGAATCGGTTATGGAGGAAGAAAGAT
>CBZS010000199.1 GCA_000613065.1 Richelia intracellularis
ATGCAGCGAGAAGTCCGGCTTATCCGTGAAGCCAAACCAGTGGTTGTATCCATGGGAGATGTGGCTGCATCCGGTGGTTACTGGATTGCCACAGATTCCAATCGTATCTTTGCAGAAGCCGGTACTGTCACTGGTTCCATTGGTGTTTTTGGTGTGTTATTTAACATCCAACAGTTGGGCAATAATAACGGTATTACCTGGGATTCTGTGAAGACAGGACGTTATGCTGATACTCAAACACTTTCCCGTCCCAAATCACCTGAAGAGTTAAAACTATATCAACGCTCCGTAAATCGGATTTACAATTTATTCTTAAATAAAGTTGCAGATGGTCGCAATTTGTCCCCCAATAAGGTCA
>CBZS010000200.1 GCA_000613065.1 Richelia intracellularis
GTTATTCTAGAGACCACCGACCAGATTTGAAACAATTTATCCTTGACTTGATGTGGAGTGGTGATGGAGATATTCCTTTATATTTAAGAGTTGCACATGGTAATGAAGTCGATTCTGCCATGTTTGGAACACACACTTATGGCAGATTTCCACAAACAATGGCAAATTGATGCTTTATTTGTTGCGGATGCAGCCCTTTACACTGAAGACAATTTGCAGATGATAGTCTCATTCACATGGGTATATCGAGTTCGTGCAAGCCTAACTGGCGCAAAATAACTATTAGAAAAGAACAGTATTCATGCATTGTTTTTTACTTCCACTGTGTTTCTAAATTCAAGGAAAAGAGTGGAAATAAAAAACAATGGGTCTTTGAGAAACCGAAAACCACGTTCTGTACATTGTTGTGCCTTATATTCACCTAAAACATCTTCGTTGCTAAGTTTGTCGGCATCAAGAACATTGGTGGCAAGAATAAACCTGCCAGCCTGTTCTGTGGCAATGGTTATTGCAGTTTCTTTGGGTACAATTTCGGCTTGAATATGGAAAATTAGGGTAGGTTGAGAATCCTTGCCAGGTCTACCACGTCCCCAGTGTTGGTCATATTCAATAACTTCAATATTTCCATGCAAGTTGATG
>CBZS010000201.1 GCA_000613065.1 Richelia intracellularis
TGTTTATACTCTAAGTACTATGCTAATTTTGCAGATTTTAAAACAGCAATGTCTAACTGCATTGCTACCGCTAATACTGATAAGCAGAAGAAGTTAAACACCCTCTTGACTCTCGAGTTTCAGACAT
>CBZS010000202.1 GCA_000613065.1 Richelia intracellularis
AAATCTACAACTCTCTGGCTGTAACCCCACTCATTGTCATACCAAGCCATAACCTTAACCATGTCGCCACCCATAACCATGGTTAAACTTGCATCAACAATCGAGGAAGCATCTGTTCCTTGGTGATCGCAAGAAACAAGGGGTAATTCACAATAGTCAAGAATTCCCTTTAACTCACCCTCAGATGAATTTTTCAATGCTTGGTTAACTTCTTCAGCAATGGTAGGCTTTTCCACCTGAACCACGAAATCCACCATGGAAACATTAGGAGTAGGAACGCGTAACGCTACACCATTGAGTTTACCCTTTAGATCTGGTAAAACTAATGCCACAGCCTTAGCAGCACCAGTGGAAGTAGGAACAATATTAACAGCTGCTGCACGAGCACGACGAGGATCTCTGTGGGAAGCGTCTAACAAACGCTGGTCACCAGTATAACTATGGGTAGTAGTCATAGTACCTTTGATAATGCCGAATTTTTCGTGCAATACCTTGGCTACAGGAGCTAAACAATTGGTTGTACAGCTAGCATTACTGACAACTTGAAACTTGCTGGGATCATAGTCTTTATCGTTTACACCCATGACGAAAGTACCAACATTACCACCCTTCCCAGGAGCAGTAATTAGTACTTTTTTCGCACCAGCGTTAACGTGCTTAAGAGCCCCTTCTTCCGTAGTAAACACACCTGTTGATTCAATAATCAGGTCAATATCCCACTCTTTCCAGGGCAAGTTTTCTGGATTGCGATCAGATACGCACTTAATTGTTTTACCGTTAACAATGATTGAGTTCTCGTCGGCTTGAATGTCAGCATTCTTTAACTTCCCAAGCATAGAATCATACTTGAGCAGGAGAGCATTAGTTCTAGGATCTGATGTGTCATTAATCGCAACCAATTCTAAATTGCTATTTTCTCTACCTAACCAACAGCGCATAAAGTTACGTCCAATGCGCCCAAAACCGTTGATTGCAACTCTAACCACAGCGTCTTGCCCTCTGCTTATTATGCCTAAATAAATATTATTGTTGACCCCAATCATATCGCAAATAGGGGAGTATTTATAACTATCAAGTCTTAGATCTTAAAAAAAAAGAAAGATTTTGTTGCGGAAAGGTCTTTCGAGAGCTTGTGGTTACTAGTTAGATGCACCTGTGGTCTTCATAATGCTTAGTTGCAACTACATAGGCGATCACTAGAAAAAGATTAACTCACACTTGACGAAAGTACTGCCAAAGGGGTAAGCAGTAATTGCCAATGTATGGTGAAAAGACTCAATCCTAGTGTGGGTTGAATGCACCTGGCTACAATTTGGGAGCATAACTTACTCCTTATGCTTTTCTCCAGTCTCCGGACCACTAGTTGGCAGCTAAATAATATGGGTGCGACTCTTTTAGTAAGACGGAGAGTGGAACTTAGACAGCTATTGGAAAAGGTGCAGGGGTAGTAGAAGAACGAGCTTTGCTTTGAGAACTTGCTTGATCAAAGGAATACCACTAGAGTAGAAAGCCAGGTCATTGGGTTTATGTTCTTGTTGTAGATGAAACTGCCAATACTCATCCCAATCGCCACTGATGTATAAAGAACCCAGGGGTAAAACAGCCTCACCACCCCTCATGGTCCATCTAGCCCCAGTGATATCCATCCTGTCTTTAATCAGGTGGCGACAAGCACCCTCAATCACCCCCGTGGCGATGGGGAATCCAGGTTTTAAGTAATCGTCATATTTGAGGTATTTGACATTGTTAAGTAAATATCTAGCACAGGGATCCACGGGTTTACGTTCTTGGGGGGTGAGTTTAGGTAAAGTCGCACTCCGGCGCATACCTGGGGCAACTGAACTTGATTTACCTTCAAGGATAAGCTGTAAACGTTTGCTCTCCCAAGCTTGTGCCTGTGTTGAAGTCTGAGAATAAAAGACAAATGCAGCTTTCCACAAATACTCAATCACATGGATAATATCCCTGTCTTAGTCCATGAGAGAGAATATTGCTGTGCTGGTAGATTAAACTCCCCATCCAAAGGAAATAGGGTATTT
>CBZS010000203.1 GCA_000613065.1 Richelia intracellularis
CAATTACTAAATATAGGATTTGAATCATTGATGTTCGTGATTCTCATCACAGTAAAATTTCCATCTATAATTATTATTTCTGTTTTCAGATGCCTTGATTTTATAACAGATTTCTCCCTTATTGACTCCAAAATCAGGAAATAAAAATAGCAAATATTTGAGCCAGTATAATTTCTTAATTGATTATAAACTGAAAAAAGAAATTTCACTTGGGTGCAATAGCATCTTCTTCAAATATTTAAATTACTATCGTTAAGCTTATTCTGAGCACTTGTAGTTCTGCTAACATAAAAGGTACATCTACTTTTATCAAAAATTCCAGACTTTCTCAATAATCAAATCTGAGAACCACAAAGACACCAAATCACAATAAATTTAGCCATAATGGAATCCCAAGCATAAGGGATTCCATTATGCTACATTAGCAAAATCAATGGTTAAAAGGTTGCTCAATCTTTCACAATTTGTTACAAAAGTACAGAGAACTTCTAGAGAGTTAAGACTCAAATGTTCGGCGGACTAACTGGTTTTACAGAATCCAAAGGCACAGACTGGGGAGAAAAGATGCTAAATACAGTCGCTAGCCAAACTATTCGCCACTTGTTTTCTAAAAGCGAGTCGGTAGATGTATCTGTCCGCTGCTACCCTTCTAGCAAGCTTTTACAAGGCAGTATCGACAGTTTCAAGATGAATGGCCGTGGTTTAATGATTCGCAAAGAGTTTGCAGTTGAAGAAATGTCTTTTGAAACTGATGCGGTTGCTATTGACTTCAGTTCGGTAATGGCTGGTAAGCTGAGTTTAAAACAGCCTACCCAAGCGATCGCTGAAGTGGTGCTATCGGAAACAGGTATTAATGACTCTTTTCAGGCTGAATTAGTAAAAAAACGCTTAGAAAACTTGGATGTACCTAGCTTGACGACTTTATCAGAAGGTAGGCCCGTTTCTTTTACAGAAGTTCAGGTAGAACTATTACCAGAAAATCGTTTACAGATTCTAGCTCAAGCAGACTTAAGTCGCGGTCAGTTAGTACCCCTGAATATGACTGTAAATGTTGCTATTGAAAAAAGACGACGGGTTTGTTTCCAAAATCCTGTCATAAACTTAGATCAAGTGCCAGCAGAGCAAAAGAAAATATCTCAAACCTTAAGTACAGCACTAGTAGAAATCTTAGATAATATGGTTGATTTAGACCGTTTTGACCTTGATGGGGTGAAAATGCGCCTAAACCGCTTAGAAACCCAAGGGAAACAACTCGTATTTAGTGGTTATGCGGAAATTGAGCGTATTCCTCGTACTGCTTGATATTGGGAAAGAAGTACTCCATTTAAAAAATATTTAGGTGCGACTCTTTTGGTTGTAGGGAGTATGATATAAGAATAATAAATGACAAGTCAATCAGAGTCGTATTCACAGCCAAAAATGTAGTTGATGGAATTGGCTTGTAAAAAGTTAAAAAACAGGAAGAGTTCCACACCCTATGCAAGAACCGATCTCACTAATATAATTTTGTCTCTTGGAACAATCCAAATATGGATTGTTCCAAGAGACAAAAAATCATCAAAACAAGCTGAAATTCTTTCCCATCTGACAACAAGACGACGATATTTTTTTTTTACCATGGGAAACAACGTTTTTGTTGTCAGATGGGACGAAAATTTGAATGGGTTTGCCCTCGTTATTCTTTGTCTTCCAAACCCCCTTGGACCATTGCGGCCTAATACCACGTCTACGTAAAGCAGCGCGATTATCCTTAGAATCGTAGCCTTTGTCAGCAGCAAGCACTTTCAGGGGTTTAGGGGGTCTACCGCTTTGTCTAGAAGTGGTAGACCCTGATATCTTTCACTACCATTTGCAGGTGTGGTCCTATTGGATAAAGGCATTCCTGAACCTTTAGCAAGAGTGTGTAATTAAAATACCCTTTCCTTTTCCACCATAAGCAACACCATCACCACTGCCCTTTCCAGGGGGAAAAAGACCCGTCCAGCGCGCCATAACTCCAGTTGATTAACCCTTTGTCTTGTCCAATCCCTAATATTCGTGGTTGTAAAGCCTGTAACCTCCCGTCCAACTGCCAACGTTTGAGCCATCGATGTGCAGAGCTCTTTGCTCCCCATATTTCTCCTTTCAAAATCAGTTAGGTAAACCAACTGCCACTCCTACTTTTCGTTGGGTGTTTCAATGTTTCATGT
>CBZS010000204.1 GCA_000613065.1 Richelia intracellularis
TATGTTGACGATACCATTCTCCATTCCATCTACGCCAATGCCTTCCAGACTGTAAATGGATTAAATCTCCGGTTTTGGGATGAGCCTCAAATGCACCATGACGGGGACACAAATATGTATCTGTTAATGTCAGTGCTGGAATCATCTGTCGACAATGGGGACACTGAATTTCGGGACCAAATATGGGATATTGTAAGCCTGGATTCATCATGAAGTGTGTATCAACGTATGTAAACTTTCACCACTAAAGTCGGTTTTACCTTACACTTCTAATTCTCCTCATTAGGGTAATTACTGAGAAGGTAATCCATCGAGGTCTCAAAGACCGTGATATCCTAAATTTTGCCGCCAATCTCCAAGGTTGGAGTTTTATTAGCATTTCTAGGTTACTAAACAATTCACATTCTTATTCTATCGTGTCTGCTGCTTCCTACTGGTCTGAGCCTGATTTTTCTCTGGCAGCTTTTGTTGCCACTAATGCTGTAGTTATCGGTTCTGTAAACATCTCTTCTGGAGTCAGTATTTGGTACAATGCTGTCATTAGAGCGGATGTGGAATCCATTACCATCGGAGAGTGTACGAATATCCAAGATGGAGCCATTATCCACGGAGATCCAGGTAAACCCACGGTCATAGAAAACGATGTCACCGTTGGGCATCGAGCCGTGGTACATTCTGCTCACATCGAGCCCGGTTGCCTCATTGGCATTGGTGCAATTATTTTAGACGGTGTCAGAGTGGGTGCGGGTAGCATTATCGGTGCTGGTGCAGTAGTCACCAAGGATGTGCCACCACAATCTCTGGTGATGGGTGTCCCTGGCAAAGTAATTCGTCCAGTTACGGACAATGAAGCAGCTGAGTTGATATCCCATGCTCAAAAATATCAAAAATTAGCCTTAGTTCATGCTGGCAAAGGTACAGACATTGGTTTCAGTTTGCCAGTCACTGAGGAAAAAACTCAGTCAAACCAAAAACTTTAACGGATAATGTAACAAAACTTTACATTTGCTTTGGGAAAAAATCCCCACTTGAGCTAACAATAAGATGAGAACTGTTGACAAAACTTTAATTTATTAACTTAACAGAGGGGTTCTAAATTATGGATCTGCGTGTACTTATGTTTTAGCACCACTGGCACTCGCAGCAGCTTGGGCAGTGTTTAATATTGGCGCAGCAGCTTTAAGACAACTGCAAACATTTTTAAATAAAGAAGCATAAATTAAGTG